>NZ_JBHVFE010000165.1:0-17567 GCF_042801945.1 Kitasatospora sp. NPDC057542 | reverse complement strand
GCCGCTGATCCGCCGGCCGTTCCCCACCCACCGGGTGGCACCAGGGCCGCCGCCTGACGAAGCCGGGCACGGGTCCTGGGGGAGGAAGCCCGCGTGCTGTGCGAGCGCGAGCCGCTCGCGGCGCCGGGAGCTCATCCCGATGCTCAGGAGAGCCGCCGTGTCCACGCCCCTGAAGACGGATCCGGAAACAGGCCACCGACCCGGCTACGTGACCACCGTGCCGTCGGGTGTCCCGCCGGGCCTGCCCGCTCGGCCCTCCGAGGCCGAGCTTCGCCGTATGGGAAAGTTCGAGGCGCGCGAGCTCAGCGACGCGCTGTTCGAGCGCCTGGCCGGGCTCGCCCGGGAGACCCACGCCTACAGCTACGTGCGCGGCACGATCATCGAGCTCAACATGCCCCTGGTCCGGTTCATCGCGGCCCGATTCCGGCACCGCTCGGAGGACATGGAGGACATCCTGCAGGTCGGCACGATCGGCCTGATCAAGGCCGTCGACGGATTCGACCCGGGCCGTGGTGTCGAGTTCGTCACCTTCGCCATCCCCACCATCGCCGGGGAGATCAAGCGGTTCTTCCGCGACACCTCCTGGCCGGTGCGGGTGCCGCGCGGCATGCAGGAGCTGTACCTGACGGTGGCCCGCGGCTCGGACCGGCTGGAGCAGGAGCTCGGCCGCCTCCCACGGCCGGAGGAGATCGCCGAGGACCTGCACCTGAGCGTCGAGCAGGCCACCGAAGGGCTGGTCGCGGGCCGGGTCCACCACCCCAGCTCGCTGGACGCGCTGCGGGACCAGGACGCCGACGAGAGTGGCAGCGCGCTGGTGGACCGGCTCGGTGGCTGCGACCCAGGCATCGAACTCGCGGACTTCCGCACCGCCGTCCGGCCGCTGCTGGCCGGGTTGCCCGAGCGGGAACAGCTGGTGCTCAAGCTCCGCTTCTGGGACGGAATGACCCAGTCCGAGATCGCCGAGCGCATCGGCGTCTCGCAGATGCACGTCTCCCGCCTGCTCAGCACCACCCTGACCCGCCTGCGTGAGCAGCTGGAGGACCGCGACGCCCCCGGCTGGACGGACGAGGAACCCCGGGAACCGCACTGAGATTCCTCTTCACCGGTGTTTCCGGCCCCCCGCAGCGGATAGCCGCCCTGCGGGGGGCCCCGGACGAAGGAGGAGCACCGTGTCCCCGAAGGTTTCCGACCACATCCTGGAACGACTGCGCGCCTGGGACGTCGAGTACGTCTTCGGCTATCCCGGCGACGGCATCAACGGACTGCTCGCGGCCTGGGGCCGGGCCGACAACGACCCCGTCTTCGTCCAGGCCCGGCACGAGGAGATGGCCGCGTTCGAGGCCGTCGGCTACGCCAAGTTCTCCGGGCACACCGGCGTGTGCGCGGCGACGTCCGGACCGGGCGCGATCCACCTGCTCAACGGGCTGTACGACGCCAAGCTGGACCACGTGCCGGTGGTCGCGATCGTCGGGCAGACCGACCGCAGTGCGATGGGCGGCTCCTACCAGCAGGAGGTCGACCTGCTGAGCCTGTTCAAGGACGTGGCCGCCGAGTACTGCCAGATGGTGACCGTCCCCGAGCAGCTGCCCAACGTGCTGGACCGGGCGATGCGCACCGCGGCCGCCCGGCGCACGGTCACCGCCGTCATCGTGCCCGCAGACGTCCAGGAACTGGACTACAGCCCGCCGGAGCACGCCTTCAAGATGGTGCCCTCCAGCCTGGGCGCTCCACAGTGGACGATCATCCCGGAGGACGGTGAGCTGCGTCGGGCGGCCGAGGTGCTCAACGCCGGCCGCAAGGTCGCGATGCTGGTCGGGCAAGGGGCCCGGAACGCCCGCCGGCAGGTCCAGGAGACCGCCGAACTGCTCGGCGCGGGCGTCGCCAAGGCGCTGCTCGGCAAGGACGCGCTGCCCGACGTGCTGCCGTACGTCACCGGGTCGATCGGCCTGCTCGGCACCCGCCCCTCCTACGAGCTGATGCGCGACTGCGACACCCTGCTGACCGTCGGCTCCTCCTTCCCGTACACACAGTTCCTGCCCGAGTTCGGGCAGGCCAGGGGCGTGCAGATCGACCTCGACCCGTTCATGGTCGGGCTGCGCTACCCGTACGAGGTCAACCTGGTCGGCGACGCCGCCCGCACGCTGGACGCGCTGCTGCCGCTGCTGGTCCGCAAGGAGGACCGCGACTGGCAGCGCACCGTCTGCGACAACACCGAGCGCTGGTGGGAGGTGATGGAGCGGCGGGCCGAGGTCGAGGCCGACCCGATCAACCCCGAGTACGCGATCCATGCCCTCGACCACCTGCTGCCCGACGACGCCATGGTCACCGCCGACTCCGGCTCCGCCGCCACCTGGTACGCCCGCCACCTGCGCTTCCGCGGCCGGATGCGCGGCACACTGTCCGGCACCCTGGCCACCATGGGCCCGGGCGTGCCCTATGCGATCGGTGCCAAGTTCGCCCATCCGGACCGGCCCGCGATCGCGATCGTCGGCGACGGCGCGATGCAGATGAACGGCCTCGCCGAACTCATCACCGTCGCCAAGTACTGGCAGCAGTGGGACGACCCGCGCCTGGTGGTGGCGGTGCTCAACAACCGAGACCTCAACCAGGTCACCTGGGAGATGCGGGCCATGCAGGGCGCCCCGAGCTTCCTGCCCTCCCAGGAGCTCCCCGACGTCGACTACGCGGCCTTCGCCCGCACCCTCGGCCTGGCCGCCGTGCGGGCCATCGCGCCCGACGACGTACCCGGCGGCTGGCAGCACGCCCTCGACGCCGACCGCCCGTTCCTCCTGGAGCTGCGCACCGACCCGGCCGTCCCGCCGATCCCACCGCACGCGAGCTGGGACCAGATCGAGGCCGCCGCCGCGTCCGTGCTGCGCGCGGACGACGACCGCGCGGCGATGGTCCGCCAGGGCTTCAGGGCCAAGCTCCAGGAGCTCCTGCCCTTCGGAGGCCGTCATGGGCGCCATTGAGCTCGCACTGCGCAACGTGCGCACCGGGCGGTTCCAGCGCTAGCTCGCCCTGGCCACCTCCGCCGGCTCGGTGGTCACCGCCGCCGAGATCTACCTGGAGCACGACCGGGCCGGCCGGCTGGTCCTCGCCGAGGCCGCCAGCGGCCCGCACACCTCCGGGCCCCCTCCGACCGGCCCCGCGTGTGCCCGCGGCGCCTCGCGGACCCGAGCCGCCGCTCTCTGGTGACCGGCCCTCAGGTGCTGAGCAACCGGTCGAAGAAGACGCGGTACTGCTGCAGCGTGACCCGCAGCTCCTCGGTGTCGGCCTTGCCGTCACGGTTCCACTGGTTCTCCAGAGTGCGCTTCCGGCCCGCGAAGTTCTCGGCCAGGCGCCGCATCAGATCGGCGACCAGTTCGTCGGCACTGCTGACGGCCTCGCGGGGATCGTCGACGAAGCGCGTCTGCACCTGCCGCCAGCGGTCGCGCAGTTCGTCCGCGTCGTCCGGCGGCAGAAGCGACTCCTCGCCCTCCCCCTCGGCTTTCCGCCGACCCTCGCCGTCGGGGATGTCGCCCTCCGCCGCCCCGCCGGTCGGATGTCCTGCGGTCTCGTCCGGGGGTGACTCGGTCGTGGTGGCCTCGCCGGGGTAGACGGGCCGCTCCGGTGTGTCCGCCTCCTTGATCGAGCTCGCGCCCGCTGCGATGTCCTCGGTGGACGCCCGTTGGTCGTCGTGTCTCATGTGCCTCATCTCGGTCCCTCCGTTCGGTCTCGTTCCGTTCCTCCGTCGAGGAGTGCGTCGAACAGCGCGTGGTAGTGCACCATCGCGCCCCGCAGCTCCTCGGTTGTGGCATCGCCGCGGCCGGCCTGGGTGTTGACGGCGTGTGCGACGCGGTAGTGCTCCAGGGTGCGGCTGTGCTCGACCGACAGGTCGCGCAGCCGCTGGTCGTAGTCCTCCGTCGGGTACCCGCGGTCCCGCATGACCGTCGTGACCAGGCGGTCGGCGTTCTGGACCGCCTGACCGGGCCGGTCGACGAACTCCTGCTGCACCTGGGTCCAGTCGCTTGCGTAGCGCTGCCTCGCCTCGGCCGGCAGCGGCTTGATGTCCAGTTCCCGGTGGCGTAGCTCGCGGTCCCGTAGCTCGCGTTCTGCTGCCAGCCGGCTGTCCGACTGGCTTATCGTCCGTTCGTACTCGGGGCCGAAGCGTTCCCGCAGCCGGTGGCGGCGGTTGACGAACCACAGTGCCGCGGCGACGAGGATCAGCACGACGGCGGCCGGCACGATGATGGCGATGAGATCTCCTGTCGACATCCGGCCCTCCTTGCTTCTTCGTTACCGAGCCGCTGCCCTGGACAGGGGGTTCAAAACGTTGCTTTCGGAAGGAATCGGGCATGTGGGCCGGACATGTGATCGGAGGTCGACGAGCACCCGGGATGCGACGATCCTGATCGCCGTGTCGGTCCAGCGCATCTGACGCAGGGGCGGTTCGACGTCGTCGGAGGGGCGATCCTGGTGTCCGGCGCTGTTGTCCGTCGGTGGGTGTCAGCGCAGGAGCGCGGCGAGGAGCTCGGCGACGGTGGGGCCGGCGTCGGCGGGGTGGCGCAGTTGTTCACTGGCGATGACGCTGTAGTGGTTGGCGCGGCCGCGGCGTTCGTGGCTGAGGTACCCGGCCTGTTCGCGGTCGGTGATGATGCGCTGGACGGCGCGTTCGGTGAGCAGGCAGCGGGTGGCGATGTCGCGTACGCGGATGCCGGGATCGCGGGCGATCTGGACCAGGACGCGGGCGTGGTTGGTCAGGAAGGTCCACTGCCGCTCGGTGGCCGTACCGGTGTCCATGTCTCCACGATAAGACCTTCGTTTCACGGCTGCCTAAGCGCGACAGCGAATTCGCGCAATGGTTGACATGTCGGGCAAACGGGCGAACAGTGGAGGTACCGCAGTCGCATCGTTGTCGCGGCCGATCCGTGCGGTGGTCCCCCGTCTGGAGATGGTGCGTGTGGACCCGATGAGCATTGCTCTGCCCTGTCTGAAGTCGGAGACCGTCCGGGTGGGCCACGCGCTGGTGTGTTCCTTCACCGGGGACATGATCCTGGACAGCGAACCGGTTGCCGCCCAGGCGCTGGGCGCCGCACTCGACCAGCGTCCGGCCCTGCTCGCGGTCGACCTGGCCGGCGTGGAGCTGTTCACCGCGACCGGCCTCAACATGCTCCTGGCCGCCCGGCTGCGGGCTGTGGCGGAGGACGTCACACTCGTGCTGATCGCCCCCTCGCAGCGGACCCTGAGGGTCCTGGAGCTCACCGACACCGCGGCACTGTTCGCCGTTCACGCCACCGTCTACGACGCTCTGCGGCTCCACCCGCTGCGCCCGCCGCCCGTCTGAGCGCATGGCCCCGGCGCCATCGGGTAGCCGTCCAGCACCTGGGCGGGGGTGAACTCCTCGCAGGACAGGAAGTAGCCGAACGCGGTCATGGCAGCCTCGGTCGGTCGGGTTCTCGGTCTCCTCCGCCGGAGCGGCCTACCGGTCCGGGCGTATCGGAACCTGGATGCCGTTTGCCGGGGCCCGGCGTCGGGTAGCCGGACGGGTCCCACCGCACCCACCCGACGAGGTCGCCTGAGCTCTTCGGGTGGGCAGAACTGTGCCGAGGGCCCCGTGTCCACCAGCTCCTTCCGTCGTGGCCAGGAGCCCGGGCGGGGAGGAGAACCGGCGGCACAGGGCGGGGAAACGGACAGGAGGCGAGTCCATGAGCAGCCTCAACCGCCGCTATGCGGTGACGCTGCCCGGGCCGGTGGGTAGCCACGGCCCGCCCACCGTCGTCGTGGTCCACGTCACCGAGGAGACCGGGCCGGACGGCAGCCCCGTGTGGGAGAGCACGGACGGTGATCTGCGCGTGGAGATCAGGGGCGAAGTCGCCACGGTCCTCGACGCACCCGCCGACGGCCCGCAGCGCTCGTGCCTGCACGCCGTTGAACTGCCGTGAGACCGCCGTCCGCGAGGCCGCCCGCATGCACCGGGCGGCCTCGGCCATGATCGCCCGGACCGTGCCGACGGGCAGTCGGATGCGCTGCCTCTCGGGTTACCCGTGTGGCCGCAGCGGCGTGGTCACGGGGTGCCTCCCTTGCGCTCGTCCTCATCGACGATCTCGGCGTCCACGACTTCCTGGTCGTCGGCCTGTGGGCCGCCTGCGCCGCCGCTCGGCGCACCGGGGGTGGCCTGGGCGTAGACGGCCTGGCCGAGCTTCTGGCTGACCTGGGCGAGCTTCTCGCTCGCCGTGCGGATCGCGGCGGCGTCCTGGCCCTTGAGCTCGTCCTTGAGTTCCACAAGGGCTGCTTCGACCTCGCTCCTCACATCGGCCGGGATCCTGTCCTGGTTGTCCTGGAGGAACTTCTCGGTCGTGTAGACGAGTTGCTCGCTCTGGTTGCGGGTCTCCGCGGTCTCGCGCCGACGGCGGTCCTCCTCGGCGTGCTGTTCGGCCTCGCGCATCATCCGGTCGATCTCCTCCCTGGGCAGGGAGGAGCCGCCGGTGACGGTCATCTTCTGTTCCCGGCCGGTACCGAGGTCCTTCGCGCCGACGTGCATGATGCCGTTGGCATCGATGTCGAAGGTGACCTCGATCTGCGGCAGGCCGCGCGGCGCCGGCGGCAGGCCGGTCAGCTCGAACATGCCGAGCTTCTTGTTGTACGCGGCGATCTCCCGCTCGCCCTGGTAGACCTGCACGGTCACCGAGGGCTGATTGTCGTCGGCGGTCGTGAAGACCTCCGAGCGCCTGGTCGGGATCGTGGTGTTGCGCTCGATCAGCCTGGTCATGATGCCGCCCTTGGTCTCGATGCCCAGGGACAGCGGGGTGACGTCCAGCAGCAGGACGTCCTTGACCTCGCCCTTCAGCACGCCCGCCTGCAGCGCGGCGCCGATGGCCACCACCTCGTCCGGGTTGACGCCCTTGTGCGGGTCCTTGCCGGTGAGCTTCCTCACCAGGTCGGTGACGGCCGGCATCCGGGTGGAGCCGCCGACCATGATCACGTGGTCGATGTCGGCGAGCTTGATCCTCGCGTCCTTCACGGCTTGGTGGAACGGCCCCTCGCAGCGGTCCAGCAGGTCGGCGGTGAGCTGCTGGAACTGGGCGCGGGTGAGCCTCTCGTCCAGGTGCAGTGGGCCGTCGGCCGAGGCGGTGATGTACGGCAGGTTGATCGTCGTCTCGCTGGCGGCGGACAGTTCGATCTTCGCTTTCTCGGCGGCCTCGCGCAGGCGCTGGACCGCCATCCTGTCCTTGGACAGGTCGATGCCGTAGCCGTTCCTGAACTGCTTGACCAGGTGGTCGACGACGCGCTGGTCCCAGTCGTCGCCGCCGAGGTGGGTGTCACCGTTGGTGGCCTTCACCTCGACCACGCCCTCGCCGATCTCCAGCAGGGAGACGTCGAAGGTGCCGCCGCCGAGGTCGAAGACCAGCACCGTTTGCTCGTTCTCCTTGTCCAGCCCGTAGGCGAGGGCGGCGGAGGTCGGCTCGTTGATGATCCGCAGCACGTTCAGGCCCGCGATCTCGCCGGCCTCCTTGGTCGCGGTGCGCTGGGAGTCGTTGAAGTACGCGGGCACCGTGATCACGGCGTCGGTCACGCCCTCGCCGAGATAGGCCTCGGCGTCCCGCTTGAGTTTCTGCAGCACCCGGGCCGAGATCTCCTGAGCGGTGTAGCGCTTGCCGTCCACCTCGCTCTTCTCCGGGAAGCGCCAGTCGCCCTCGCCCATGTGCCGCTTCACCGAGCGGGCCGTGCGATCCACGTTGGTCACCGCCTGCCGCTTGGCGACCTCGCCGACCAGCACTTCGCCCCCCTTGCCGAACGCCACCACTGACGGAGTGGTCCGCGCACCCTCGGTGTTCGCGATGACGGCCGGCTCGCCGCCCTCCAGCACGCAGACCACCGAGTTCGTCGTCCCCAGATCGATACCAACCGCGCGTGTCATCGCCAGGCCTCCTTTCCTGCTCTGTGCGCCTTACCTCAGGAGGAGGAGCAAAACGTGAGCTCCGGGCCTGTCGACGGTCAGGTTCGCCATCGCCCGCGAGGTCGGTGATCGGCTGACGCGGCGTGCCGTGCAGCCCCGATGACGCCGGGATCAGCCCCCGGCGAGAACCGCGACCAGCGCTCCTTTCAAGCCGGGGGATCGCCGGGTAGGGATCCCTGACAGCCGGGCCGAACTCAAGGAGGACCCGCATGTTCACCACCCGTCCGACTCTGCAGGGCACTTTCGGTATGGCGGCTTCGTCCCACTGGCTGGCCACCGCGGCGGCGATGGCGGTTCTGGAGGACGGCGGGAACGCCTTCGACGCCGCCGCGGCCGCGGGGTTCACGCTCCAGGTGGTCGAACCGCACATGAACGGGCCGGCCGGTGAGGTGCCGATCATCCTCGCCCCGGCGGGGGGACGTCCGCAGGTGCTCTGCGGCCAGGGCGGAGCACCCGCCGGAGCCACCATCGGGCACTACACCGCGCTCGGCCTGGACGAGGTGCCCGGCACCGGGCCGTTGGCCGCCGCCGTCCCCGGCGCGTTCGACGCCTGGCTGCTGCTGCTCCGCGACCACGGCACCAAACGCCTGTCCGAGGTGCTCCGGTACGCCATCGGCTATGCGGCGCACGGACATCCGGCGCTGCCGGCCATCGGGGCGGCGGTCGTGGCGGTGCGCGAGCAGTTCGAGCGGCACTGGCCGAGCTCGGCGGCGCTCTACCTGCCGGACGGCCGCCCGCCCACCGCGGGTGCGCTGCTGCGCAATGCAGGTCTCGCCGCCACGTGGAGGCGGCTGCTGGCGGAGGCGGAGTCCGCCGGGGCAGGGCGGGAGCAGCAGATCGACGCGGCGCGGCGGGTCTGGCGACAGGGGTTCGTCGCGGCCGCGCTGGCCGAGTTCGCCGCGCGGCCGGCGATGGACACCTCGGGCGTGCCGCACGCCGGGGTGCTCACGGCCGACGATCTCGCGGCCTTCGAGGCGACGTACGAGGAGCCGGTCAGCTACGAGTGGGGCGGCTGGACGGTCTGCAAGCCGGGGCTGTGGAGCCAGGGGCCGGTCTTCCTCCAGCAGCTCGCCCTGCTTCCGGACCAGTTCGGACAGGACGGCCCGGAGTACGGCGGACCGGAGTACCTCCACGCGCTGATCGAGGGCGGCAAGCTGGCGATGGCGGACCGGGAGGCCTGGTACGGCGACAACACCGAACACGCCGAGGTCGCCATGGCGGACCTGCTCGATCCCGCCTACAGTGCCGAACGCCGCTCGCTGATCGGAGAGTTCGCCTCAGCCGAGCTGCGCCCCGGCCGACCCGGCGGCCGGCCGCCGCGGCTCGGTCGGCGCGCGGTTGCCGCACCGCGGACCGGAGACTGGGCGATGGCGCTCGGCGGTGGCGAGCCGAGCGTCACCGGCCCGAGCGTCACCGACCCGGGTGCCCCGGGTGACCAGGTCGGGCCGACCATCGCCGCCGACGGGGCTACCAACGGCGACACCTGCCACGTCGATGTGGTCGACCGCTGGGGCAACATGGTCTCCGCCACGCCCAGTGGCGGCTGGTTGCAGTCCAGCCCCGTCGTCCCGGAGCTGGGCTTCCCGCTCGGGACGCGTCTCCAGATGGCCCAGCTCGAACCGGGGCTGCCCAACTCCCTCACCCCCGGCCGCCGTCCGCGCACGACCCTGTCCCCCTCGCTGGCGCTGCGGGACGGCGAGCCGGTGCTGGCGTTCGGCACTCCGGGCGGCGACGCCCAGGACCAGTGGACCCTGCACTTCTTCCTGGCCGTCGCCCTGCGCCCGGCTGTGCGCGGCGGCCTCGACCTGCAGGGCGCCGTCGACGCTCCGAACTGGCATCAGGAGGGTTTCCCGTCCTCGTTCCACCCGCACGCCATGGACCCGGCCCGGGTCGTCGTCGAATCGCGGATCGGGGATGCCGCCATCACCGAACTGCGCCGGCGCCGGCACCGTGTGCGGGTCGCCGGGCCGTGGAGCGAGGGCCGCGTCTGCGCGGTGGCCCGCGATCCGCGTACCGGGCTCCTGTCGGCTGCCGCGGACCCGCGGGGCATGCAGGGCTACGCGGCCGGACGGTGACCAGGCACCGCCGGTTCTACTGCGGCGGGCGGGGGAGTGACGACGAAGCCGCGCTGCGGTTGCGGCGGTGGCGGGCCGGGCAGGCTCGGGTGGCGTTTGGGCGCAGGCCTTGAGGCGGGGGCCCACCGGGTTCAGCGGTCGGTACATCCGCACTCGCCATGGGCCGATGCATGGGACTAGCTTGATCACTTATGACGACCCTTCGTATCGGTGTGATGTATGACCGCTCCTGGGACCCGGCCGGGCTGCCCGCGTTCGCACGGGAGGTCGAGGCGCTCGGGGTGGACGACCTGTGGGTTGTCGAGGACCTGGGGTGGAACGGCGGGATCTCGGCGGCGGCGGTCGCCCTTGGCGCGACGGAGCGGCTGCGGGTCGGTATCGGGATCGCGCCCGCGCCCTTGCGCAGCCCCGCACTGCTGGCGATGGAGGTGGCGACCCTGGCCAGGGTCTTCCCCGGCCGCCTTGTGGCCGGGATCGGCCACGGCGTGCGGGAGTGGATGCGGCAGGTCGGCGTTGCCCCGCGGTCTCCGCTGGCGCTGCTGGAGGAGACCCTGACCGCCGTGCGCGACTTGCTGGGTGGCGAGCGTGTCACCATGGCGGGTCGCGAACTGCGGATCGACGGGGTGGAGTTGGTCCACCCGCCGGCGAAGGACGCGATCCCGCCGGTGGTCGCGGGCGTCGTCTCGCCCAAGTCGCTGGAGCTGGCCGGCCGTGCTGCGCAAGGCACGCTGGTGGCCGAGGGCCACGGCCCGGATGACCTGCGTGCGGTTCGCGCGGCCGCGGAGCGGGGCGGCGCGGGTGCGGACTACACGATCACCGTGTTCACGTTCTTGGGCGTAGGCGACGCGGCGGCGCCGGCCTTGCGGGAGGCCGTCGCCGGGCACGCGCAGTGGCTGGGACGCGAGGAGCCGCAGACCTTCGCGGCCGGGGGCACGGCGGCTGAGGCCGCGGCAGCGCTCCGGGCACTCGGGGATGCGGGCACGCAGACGGTGGTGCTCCGGATCTGCGGCCCGGAGCCGCTCACGCAGCTGCGCGAAGTGCTGGCAGTGCTGACCGGCTGAGGAGCGCTGCGCGCCGTCGACCCGGCGGGGGAGGTCAGCGCCGGGTGGCGGCTCCCCCCACCCGCCGCTCCGGTCGTCCGGCCGTTCCGCCCGCCGTTACGGTGGCCGGGAGGGCGTCCGCCGCCCGCCGGGTCCGACAGGCGTCGAGGCCGAAGAGGGCTCGGCACGCCGCAGCGATGGTGGTCGGGGAGCCTACCCCCGTGAAGATTTCTGACGTGGGTCGCGCTCGGCGGGGGAGCTGGGCGGGAGGTGCCGTCCTGGGGTGGGCTCGGGGGTGTCTAACCGATCGCGATGACGGGGTGGTTGCCGGGGTCGATCCACTGCATCGTCCGGGCCATGAAGGCGGCGGGGACGGCGACGCAGCCGGCGGTGGCGCCGGCTTGGGGGCCGAGGTCGTGGAGGAAGATGCCGGCGCCGCGGCCCTTCACCACGGGGGAGGTGTTGAAGTCGATCACCAGGACGTTGTCGTACTGGACGGGGTAGTTGATGAGGTGTTCGCTGCCGAGGGGGCCCTGTTCGGTGAGGTGGAAGCCGCCCTCGGTGTCGGTGCGCATGCGGTTGTAGTAGGCGGAGGAGGGGTCCTGGACCCACCAGTCGTGCGTGGTGACGTGGTGGTAGGGCATCCTCGTGCCCGGGTCAGGGGAGATGCCGAAGGCCCGGGTGATGGTGTACGTGCCGGTCGGTGTGGTCCCGGTCCCCTGGATGCGGGTGGGGCCGTCGTGCACGCCGCCGGACCCGATGCGCGCCTCGGTGGTGGAGTCGAGGGACCGCCAGACGCCGTCCTGGCGAACCCACAGGGTCACGGTGGCGCGGGTGCCGTCCGCCTTGACCGTGATCACCTGGTCGGCCTGGCCGGCTGTCACCGGTACGGGGAACGGGCCGTCGTCGGCCCATGCCCTCGGGGCGGGGCCTGCACCGGTCAGTGTGACGGCGACACCGAGCGCGAGGGCCGCGCTCACGCAACGCGGTGCCGAGCCACGGCGGTCGGCGGGGAGTGTCCGGGAGGCGGCCATGGAGGGGCCCTTCTGGTGTGGACGACACGGGCGAAGCGGTGGGGACGGCCCCGCGGTGGGCGGAGGCGGAGTTCCACCGCGTGCCATCGGGTGGTGCCTTGGCCGGCCGTCCCCACCCGGGGTGGTACCGGCCACGCCAGGGCCATGATCGGCTCGCCGGGGCAGCCGCGCCAGCACCGACACCGCCGGGCTGTGGACGCGGCGGAGGGATGGACGGCGCCGCACGCCGACGGGCCGGGAGTGTCCGCAATGCCGAGACGAAAGGCGGACCGGATCGGCCCCCGCCCCGGAGGCTGCCCGGGCGGCGGCGCGTCGGGCCCGGGTGGCCGGGGCTCCACGGGCGGGACACAATCGTCGGTGCGGCGCGTGACCCGCCACGCCGCCGGTGGGACGGGGTACTCGACCGGGAGGCGACAGTGGCCGGTGTGACCAGCACCGATCTTCTCGTGGACGCGTTCGACCGGATCCGTGACACGGTCGCCGACGTCGTCGACGGCCTGACTCCGGAGCAGTTGGCGTTCCGGGTGCAGGACTCGGCCAACTCGATCGCCTGGCTGGTCTGGCACCTCACCCGGGTGCAGGACGACCACCTCGCCGACGCGGCCGACCGCGAACAGGTGTGGACCGCCGACGGCTGGGCGGGCCGGTTCGCCCTGCCGTTCGCCGCGCCGTCCACCGGCTACGGGCACCGAGCCGCGCAGGTCGCCAAGGTCACCGCCACCGCCGACCTTCTCGTGGGCTACCACGAGGCCGTCCACGCACGGACCGTCGACTACGTGCGCGGCCTCGACAACCGGTCCCTCGCCCGGATCGTCGACGAGTCGTGGCAGCCCCCGGTCACCCTGGGGGTGCGTCTGATCAGTGTGATCGCCGACGACCTCCAGCACGTCGGCCAGGCGGCTTACGTTCGAGGCCTGCTGGCCCGGCGCTGACGGCCCGCGGCCCAAGGCGAGGCGGGGTGCGTGGGACGCCGGCTGCCGCTTCGACTTCGAGAACCCCGAACACCGGCGGGCTATGGATGCTCATCGGAAGTGAAACTCGACGGGGTGGTGGTGCCGGCACTTGAGGTGCTCCATTGAGACCCTGTCGTTTTTAGTGGGCATGAAAAGCCGGTCATCGTACTACTCCGAATATGGGAGCATGGCAATTCAGGTCGCTTGGGAAGGCCTTGAACACTCGCAGGAGTGAACCGGTGGAGGCGTTTTGGCTCAGATGGACATGATTCGACTACGGTAGCTCGGAGACCGGGCGGAGCGCCGGTGTCCGGGAATCCGGTTCGATAAGTGAATATCGGATTCCGAGGTGGAATGCTTTTGTCCGCCCGGCTGTGCGCCGCTCCGGTGTTCGCAGTGACCGGGGTCCCCGTCATGCGTCTGCGTAGAGAGGATGGAGCATGGTGCCGCCCGTAGTCCCGCCGTTCCTGGTCGGTCTCATCGTCGCCCCACTGGCCAAGCGTCTGCTCAAGCCGCTGGTGCGTGGCGTCGTCAAGACGTCCGTCGGCATCGCGATGGAGGTGAAGAAGGCGGCCCACGAGGCCGGGGAGAACATCCACGACCTCGCGGCCGAGGTCGCTGCCGACGTGGTGACGGCTCAGATCGCCGCCGGTGACACCGGAACCCGTTCGGCTGACGGTCAGCGTGCTGCCGAGAACAGCACCGAGAGCGAGGCCGTCGACCGGACCGAGGGGGGCGCGAGGGCCCCGAGGATCCGCGCGACCGCAGGTGCCGGAAGGGCGTACTGACGGCCGGTTCGGGTTCCGGCCGCCGCCTGGCGCACATTCGATTTCGAAGGAGCATGCCCGGGCGGCGGCCGACCGCAGCCCTGTCGGCCGTCGCAGTTCGCCGTCCAGAATTCCCGCTCCGTCGCCGTAATCCGCCCTGCCCATGACGGTTTTCGCGACCTCCGCAAACAGGTGATCGTACACATGTCATCGCTACCGGGTGTCGCATCCGGATTCCACTCCGTGGATTTGGACGTAAGCCCGCGTTCGGTCATTCCGGGCCGCCGGCGCTGTGAGGTCAAGCCGGTGCTCGTCCGGCACGATACGGGGGTGCGTGCCGCGGAGGTCGGCCGCATCGTCGGCAGGGCCACCGCCCTGGTCGTGAAGGGCCCGACCGGAGCGGGACGCCCGGCACCGGCCCGGCCCGCCGCACCGGCACCGCAGATCGCCTTGATCGCGTTCCTGCCCGGGCCGGTCATCGCCTGGCGGTCGCTCCACTACCAGGACAAGGCCGCGGCCGACCACGCCGTCTCCGGCGAGCAGCGGGCCAGGCTGCACAGCCGGCTGGTGAACAGCCTGGAGGCCGGCGCCACCGTCGAGAGCTTCCGCACCGAGGACTACGAGGACGAGCGCATCGACGAGTTGAGCGAGACGGTCCGGGAGAGCAGCCGACAGAACGTCCGGGTCTGCACCACCGCCTCGATGGCCGGCACCCTGCTGATCGGCGGCGGCGCCGTGCGCAACGGCACCCTGCGCTTCGAGGTGCTCAGTCCGCTGATCGGGCTGCCCCGGATAGTGATGCTGCGGATGAACCGGCTCGGCGGCATCGTCGACCAGTGCCGGCGCACGCTCGCCGCCTGACCCACGGCAGCCGCGCCCGCTCGCCGACCGTGTGACGCCACCGCGGTCGGCGCGGCCCGGCGTGCCCTGCGCACACGCCCGCCCACACTTCTGGAGGTACCCCCATGTCCCGTCGCGACGGCGACGCCCTTCCCCTGACGGCGGCCCAGCGTGAGATCTGGCTGGCCGAACAGCGGGCTCGCACCGCGATTCCGGCCTACCGGATCGGCGAATTCCTGGAGATCCACGGGCCGGTCGACCCGGAGCTGTTCGAGACGGCGCTGCGCGGGGTGGTCGACGAGGTCGACGCCCTGCACGTGGGCTTCGCCGAGGACGGCGAGGGCCCGCACCAGGTCCTCCGCGAGCGGGTGGAGTGGCGGCCTCACCGCATCGACGTCAGCGGTGAGGCCTCGCCGTTCGCGGCCGCGCGGGAGTGGATGGACGGGGACCGGCTCCGGCCCCTGGACCTCGCCCACGACCCGCTGTTCAGCTACGCGCTGATCACGCTGGCACCGGACCGGTCCTTCTTCTACCAGAGCTACCACCACCTGGTGATGGACGGGTTCGGGTACGCCCTCGTAGGGCGGCGCGTGGCGCAGGCGTACACGGCACTGGCCGAGGGGAGGCCGGTGCCGCCGTCCCTGTTCGGTTCGTTGGAAGAGCTGGTCGCCGGCGACGTGGCGTACCGCGACTCGGAACAGTATCTTGCCGACCGTGACTACTGGGTCGGGCGGTTCGCCGACCGGCCGGCGCCGACCCGGCTGTCGGACCGTCCACGGGCCGGCCTGTCCACCCGGTTCCGGCGCACCGCGCCGGCCGGACCGTTCCGCGCCGAGGCGCTGCGTGGGGCGGCCGAGCGGGTGGGGGTCCGCTGGTCCCGCTTCGTGCTCGCGGCGACGGCGCTGTACGCGCACCGGCTGACCGGGGCCCGGGACGTGGTGCTCGGCCTGCCCGTCACCGGCCGGGCGGGCGACACCGTACTGGCGGCGACGCCCGGCGCGGTGTCGAACCTGGTGCCGCTGCGTCTGTCGGTCCGACCGGATCTGTCGTGGTCGGAACTGGTCGACCAGGCGGACCGGGAGGTCGCGGCCGCGCTGGCGCACCAGCGGTACCGCAGTGAGGACCTGCTCCGGGAACTCGGATGGTCCGGCACGATCGAGACGGCGTTCCCGTTGATCGTGAACATCATGTCCTTCGGTTCCGGGCCGAGTTTCGGCGGACGGCCCGCCACGGTCTCCGCCCCCCTGGGCACCTCCGCCGACGACCTGGCGATCTGGGCGGTGGGCGGGCGCGACGAGTACGGTCCGAGGATCGAGCTCGGGGCGTACGCGGAGGTGCACGCGGAGAACGAACTCACCGCTCACCAAAGGCGGTTGCTCGACCTGCTGGACACCCTTACGGACTGCGACCCGCAGGAGGCGGTCGGCCGTATCGGACTGATCGGGGCCGACGAACACGGCGAACTGCTGGCCCTCGGCACCGGCACGACGACGGAGGCCCCCGCGGCCCCGCTGCCCGAGCACTTCCGGGCCCGGGTGCGCGAGACACCGGACGCGGTCGCGGTGGTGTCCGGTGAGGAAACGCTGACGTACGCCGAGCTCGACGCCCGGGCCGATCGCCTGGCGCACGCCCTGATCGCCCGGGGCGCCGGGCCCGAGCGGTCGGTGGCGCTGGCCCTGTCGCGTTCGGCCGGGCTGGTGGTGGCGATTCTGGCCGTGCTGAAGACCGGGGCGGCCTACCTCCCGGTGGACCCGGAGCACCCGGCCGCCCGGATCGCGTACCTGCTCGACGACGCCCGGCCGGTGCTGCTGGTGACCGACTCCCGCACCGCGGGCCGGCTGCCGGAGAACGGCCCCGCCGAGCGGCTCGTGCTCGACGGCCCGGAGACGGCCGCCCTGCTCGCCGGGCTCCCGGCGGTGGAGCCCGCGGTGGCCGTCGACCCGCGGCACACCGCCCAGCTCGTCTACACGTCCGGCTCCACCGGACGGCCCAAGGGCGTGGCGTCGACGTACGGCGGCCTGGCGAACCTCTTCGCCCACCAGTGGCGGGAGCTGTTCCAGCCGCTGCTCGGGGACCGGGCACGGCTGGCCCTGACGACCTCGGCGGCGTTCGACGCCTCCTGGGACCAGCTGTTCGGCCTCTTCTCCGGACACGAACTGCACGTCCTGGACCTGGACACCTGGGCGGACCCGGCCTCCTTCGTCGACTACGCCGTGCGGCACCGGATCGACTTCGTCAACGCCACCCCGTCGTACCTGCAAGTCCTGCTCTCGCACGGTCTGTTGAGCAACCAGGAACACCGTCCGGCGGTGGTCGTGGCGGGCGGTGAGGCCGTCCCCGACCACCTGTGGGCGGAACTGCGGGAAGCCGACGATGTGGCCTGCTTCGACTTCTACGGGCCGTCCGAGTGCACCGTCGACGCGGTCGTCGCGCCGGTGGCGTCGAGCCCGCGCCCGGTGATCGGCCGTCCGGTCGCGGGAGCCCGGCTGTACGTGCTGGACACCGCGCTCCGGCCGGTGCCCGCAGGGGTGCCGGGGGAGCTGTACATCGCGGGCGCGGGCGTCGCTCGCGGCTACCTCGATCGTCCGGGTCTGACCGCCGGGCGGTTCGTCGCCGATCCGTACGGGCCGGCCGGTGCGCGGGCGTACCGCACCGGAGACCTGGTGCGGTGGGGCTCGGACGGGAACCTGGAGTTCCTCGGCCGGGCGGACGATCAGGTGAAGATCCGGGGCTTCCGGATCGAGCCCGGCGAGATCGAGGCCGCGCTCACCGCCCACCCCCGGATCGCCCAGGCCGCCGTGACGGCCCGGACCGACGACGGGGTCCGGCTGGTCGCCTACGTGGTGCCGGCCGCCGGGGAGTCGGCCGAGCCGGGTGAGCTCAGGTCCCATCTGCGCGACCGGCTGCCGGAGCACATGG
>NZ_JBHVFE010000164.1:0-17689 GCF_042801945.1 Kitasatospora sp. NPDC057542 | reverse complement strand
GCGGTCCCCTGGGGGGGCCGCCGCCGCACCTCACTGAACTACTGGCGTACCGAACGCCCTTGAGGGCGTTCACGGTGTTCGGCGAAGCCGCCGTTCACCGCGGCCGGCTGTCGGTCAGGGGCCCGTGATCGTCCAGTACACGGCGGCGTTGTTGCCGCTGCCCCCGCTCTGCGCGAACCTGAACATCGGGTCGGAACCCGCGGAGTCATAGCTGTTGCTGCCGACGTACGGGTTGTTCCAGTGGAGCTGGACGCGCTTGCCGTTGAGCCCGGGGTTCCCACAGTTCTCCGCGTCGTAGATGACGTGGCCCTCGGTCCCGGTCATGAAGCCGTTGCTCTCGGACTGCCAGCGTCCGGTCGTCCCGTCGGACATGACGGCCACCGGGGCCAGGCCGTCCGACCAGATGCCGTGGTCCAGCCAGGCGTTCTGCAGGCGCAGTTCGCAGCCCGTCCAGTTGACGACCGAGACCTGCGTGCTGCGCGCCGCGCTCAGTGCCTGCGCCGCCGCGGACTGCCGGTCCGCGGTGGCCGCGCCGGCCGGGGCGGCCGTCGCGAACATCGCCGCGACACCGGCCACGGCCAGGGCCGAACTGATCAGAGCCTTCCGCTTTGCCATCGCATGTTCCTCTCGCTCTCGGACCGCATCGGTGCGGTCGTCCTGGTCGAAGGCTCGACCGCGCCTGTCGACAGGAGATCGACAGCCTGTTGACGGGTGATGGACAGGCAACGGGCCGCCGGTCACCGGTGACGCGAGGCGACCGGCGCCGGTCGGCCGCCTCACCGCCCGGCGCGGCCGGCGGGTCGTCGCTGGTCGCAGGGGCCTTCCGGGACACCCGAACGGTTCGCTCGCCGTTCCGCGCGGAGCGATCCGCGGGAGCCTGCGCCGGCATGTACACGAGGGCGGATGCTCCCCCGTTCACGGACCGGGGTGCGACGCCCCTGCCGCCTTCGGCCCTCCCCGGTCCCGGACGGCACGACACCCGCGAACCGCGGTGCCGCAACGTCCCCGGCAGGCGGGTCCAGCCCGGTGCGTCGGCCCTGACCAGGGGTGATTTGCGGTCGGTATCATGCGCCCGGGGGATCGTTTGCGGGCGGAGGGGGAACGGCCGGTGAGTGGGTTACGGTTCGCGGTGCTGGGGCCGCTGCGGGGATGGCGGGACGGCGGCGAGCTCGCGCTCGGCTCGCCGCAGCAGCGGAGCCTGCTGCTCGCACTGCTGCTGAGGGCCAACCACCCCGTGTCGACCGGTCAGCTCGTCGACGACCTGTGGGGCGAGGAACCGCCCGCCAAGCCCGCCGCCGTGATCCGGACGTACGTCCACCGCCTGCGCCGCATCCTCGGGCCCGCCGCGCCGACCACGCTCAGCGGGGGCTACCTGCTCGCCCTGGACCCCGGGGGCCTGGACATCCACCACTGCGAGGAGCTCGTCGGCGAGGCGAAGGAGCTCCGCGCCGGCGGCGAGCACGCCCGCGCCGCCGCCACGCTCCGCTCGGTGCTGGCCCTGTGGCAGGGCGAGCCGATGAGCGGACTCCCCGGCCCCTACGCCGAGCGGCAGCGGGGCGAGTGGGCCGAACGCCGGGTGACCGTCCTGGAGTCGTGCCTGGAGGCCGAGGTCGAGGCCGGACCGTCCGGCGAGGCCGTCGCCGAACTGACCGCGGTCGTGGCCGAACACCCGCTCAGGGAACGGTTCTCCGAACTGCTGATGCTCGCCCTCTACGGGACCGGCCGGCAGGCCGAGGCCCTGGGCGTGTACCGCACGGCGGACCGGCGGCTGCGGGAGCAGCTCGGCGTCTCCGCCGGGCCCGGTCTGCGCGAGTTGCAGCGCCGGATCCTGGTGGCCGACGCCGCCCTCGTGGCGCCCGCGCGGCCCCGGTCCGCCACCGCGGCCCGCCCGCCCCAGAAGGACCGTCCGCCGTACCAGGCAGCGGTACGGCCGACCCAGGTCCCGGCCGACCTCGCCGACTTCACCGGCCGCGAGGCGCAGACCGAGGAACTGCGGACCGTCCTGCTCGCCCCCCGCACCATGCCCGTGGCGACCGTGTCGGGCCTGGGCGGCGTGGGCAAGACCGCCCTGGCCGTCCATGTCGCGCACAAGCTGGCCGCCGACTTCCCCGACGGCCAGCTCTACCTCGACCTGCACGGGGCCGACGGCCGCCCGAACCGGCCCGAGGAGGCGGTGGGGGCCTTCCTCCGCTCCCTCGGCGTGCCGGCGGACAGGATGGCCCCCGGACTCGCCGAACGCTCCGCCCAGTTCCGCTCGTTGCTCTCCGGCCGACGCGTGCTGGTGGTCCTCGACAACGCCCGGGACGCCGAACAGATCAGGCCGCTGCTGCCCGGCCGGCCCGGCTGCGCCGTGCTCGTCACCAGCCGGGCCAGGCTCGGGTCGCTGCCCAACGCGCATGTCGTCGAACTGACCGCCTTCGCCCCGCAGGAGGCCCTCGGCCTGCTCGGCCAGGTGATCGGCGGGCAGCGGCTGCGGGCCGAGGCGGACACGGCCGCGGAACTCGTGCGGCTCTGCGGCCATCTCCCGCTGGCCGTGCGCGTCCTGGCCGCCCGCCTCGCCTGCCGGCCCGGCTGGAGCATGGACCTGCTGCTCGACAAGCTGTCCGGCGATCGCCGCCGGCTGGACGTGCTGCGCGCCGGGGACCTCGCCGTCGAGTCGGCGTTCCGCTTCGGCTACGACCAGCTGACGCCCGAACAGGCCCGGGCCTTCCGCCTGTTGGCGGTTCCGGAGGTGCCCGATCTGTCGCCGGGCGCGGTGGCGGCGGTGCTCTGCCTGCCCGGGCAGGAGGCCGAGGAACTGGCCGAGTCACTGGTCGACTGCTCGATGCTGGAGACGGCGCCACCGGACCGCTACCGGTACCACGACCTGCTGCGCGCCTTCGCCCAGCAGCTCACCCCCGCCACGGCGGGAGGCCCACAGGCGCAGGCAGGCCCGGCGGCGGAGGCGGACCGCCCCGCTGCCGTCCTCACCCGCCTGGCGGCCCGTCACCACGCCGAGACCGTCGCGGCGCTCGGCCCGTCCGCCGCCCGTGCCGCCCTGCCCGGTGCCGACGCCGGTTCCCGCACGGTGGCGCCCCACGGCCGCGTCGACTACCACGGCATCGGCGCGCTGGTCGGCCAGTACGCCGGGCTCCCCGAGCCGCCCCGGCTCGATCTGGTGGCCGAACTGCTTCTCGGCTGCAGCCTGTTGTGCGAGACCGGCCAGGCCACCCGGCCGCTCGGGCACGCGGCCAAGGTCCTGCTCCGGGCCGCCGTCCACAAGGGCGACCGGACGGCCGAGGTCAGGGCCCGGCTGGTGCTCGGACGGCTGCTGACCGAGGTCGGCTCCGAACCCGCGGCCCTCGCCGAGCTGCTCAAGGCCCGCGAGCTGTGCACCGCCCACGACCTGCCGGGGCCGCTGCTCGCCCTGGCCCACGCCTCGCTGGCCGCCCTGTTCGTCCAGGTCGGCCGGCCGGGCGACGCGGTCGGCGGCTTCACGGCGGCGATCTCGGTCTGGGAGCGGCTCGGCGACCAGCGCTCGGTGGCGGCCGAACTGCTCAACCTGGCGGGCGCGTTCACCGAGCTCGGCCGGTTCGAAGCGGCGGTCCGCGTCGTCGACCAGTCCCTGCTGATCTGCCACCGGCTCGCGGACCACGAGCTCCAGGCGCTCGCCCTGGATTCGATGGGGACGATCGCCCACGACCGCGGCGAGTTCGAGCAGGCCCTGCGCCACCACCGCAACGCCCTCACCCTGCTGCGGCCGGACGACCGGCGCCGCACGGGCCGTACGCTGCTGCGGCTCTCCGAGTCGCTGCGCGCCGTCGGCCGCAGCGAGGAGGCGGTGGCGGCGGCCGACCGGGCGGTCGAGGTGCTGACGCTCGACGGCGACCGCCGGGGGCGGGGGCTGGCCCTGGCGGCGCTCGGTGACGCGCTCGCCGACCGCGACGGCGACGGGGACGCGGCCCGGGCATGCCGGTCGGAGGCCTACGACATCCTGGCCTCCATCGGATCCCCCGAAGCCAACCGGCTGCACGCCCTGATCGGCCCCGGCCGGCCCGCCGTACGGCCCCGCCGGCAGTGGCCGTCCTGGCTGCCGGGGTGATACCCGGGAGAGGGTCCGCTCAGCGGCCCCTCCGGCAGCTCAAGTGAGCGTCCACACCTTATTTGCCCCTCCCCCAGGGGCAGGGGGCACAGTGGCGGGCGTGCAGGAGAACGTGATCACCATCGGCGAACTCGCCGCCCGGACCAGGCTCAGCCTCAAGGCCCTGCGGCTCTACGGCGAGCGGGGGCTGCTGCCGCCCGCCCTGGTCGACCCGCGCACCGGGGTGCGCCGCTACGGCCCGGCGCAGGTCGAGCGGGCCCGGCGCATCGCACTGCTGCGCGCCGCCGGGCTGCCGCTGGCGCGGATCGCGGCGGTGCTGGACGCGGACGGCGGCGAGGGCGCGGGCGAGCGGGAGCTGCTGGCGTACTGGCGAGAGCGGGAGGCCGAGCACGCGGCCCGCCGGGAGGCGGTGGGCTATGCCCGAGAGGTCCTGATCGGAAGGAGCACCACCATGTTCGAGATCGCCGAGCGCGACGTGCCCGAGCAGCACGTCCTGTTCGTCCGGCGGCACGTGGACGCCGCCGCACTGCCCGGCTTTCTCCCCGAGGCCAGTACGCTGCTGCTCGGCCGCCTGTGGGAGGTGGGCGCGTGCCTGTCCGCGCCGCTGTTCGCGGTCTACCACGGCCTGGTGGGCGAGGACTGCGACGCCCTGGTCGAGGTCTGCGCCCCCACCCCGAACGCCGTCGGACCGCACGGGCCGTTCGGGGTGCGCATCGAGCCCGCGCACCGTGAGGCGTACACCGCCCTGACCCGGCAGCGCACCGCCACGATGGCCGCCGCCCACGACGCGGTGGGCGCCTGGGTCACCGCCCGCGGGTACGGGCGGGGCGGGCCGAACCGGGAGGTGTACTACCCGAACTGGGCGTCCGGCGGGCCGGAGGAGCACGTCGCGGACGTCGCCGTGCCGCTGGCCGCGGGCCCGCGGTGACTGCCCGCGCCGATCCTCATGACCACCGGCTCCACCGACCACCTGGAGGCGGCGCTGGACTCGGGCCTCGCGCGGCTGGGGCTGACACCGGGCTCACGGGGAACCGGCCGAGGGCCCGCCGCGGCCCGCCGCGGGTGACGCAGCGCGGTCGGGTCCGTACGGACGGGCACAGCCCCGGTGTGGAATGGGCCACATCCCAGGGGCTGTCGAGGGCTCCGGGTGAGAAGGGTCACGCAGGGCACGCGGTCACGGCGGCCGACGGCGAGGACCCCCGGCAGGACTGGGCGGGCGCCGTCGGGGCACGGGCGAAGGGCCTGTCCGCTTCGGGACCTTGGTCATGAATCCGCTCGACCTTCGCCCTGGTGGCGGCCCGTCGGGGCCGGGGCAACTGTGGACGGTCGCCCGTTGTGACCGGGCGGCGGCGCCGTCCGACGTGGGCGGTGCCTTTCCCTGCCGTCTACCCGGCGCACGGTGCGCAGTGCGCGCCGTACGCTCCGGAGGACCCCAAGCACATGTCCCAGACCATCGACAACGCCCCGTATACCGCATTCCACCGCAGGCTGGCCCTCGCCTGTTCGGGCGGACCGCTGCTCGACGGCTACATCCTGAGCATCGTCGGCGTCGCCCTGATCGGGATGCGCCCGGACCTCGGGTTGTCCACCGCGGAAGTCAGCCTGATCGGCGCCGCCGCGCTGGTCGGAATGTTCGTCGGCGGCGCGCTCTTCGGCGTGCTGACCGACAAGATCGGCCGGGAGGTGATGTACACCGCCGACCTGCTCGTGATGGTCGCCTGCTCGGTGCTCTCCTTCTGGGTCGACGCGGTGTGGGCGATCGCCGTGCTGCGCTTCGTGCTCGGCATGGCCGTGGCCGCCGACTACCCCATCGCCACCTCGCTGCTCGCCGAGTGGCTGCCCACCAAGCACCGCGGCCGGCTGCTCGGGAAGCAGATCATCGCCTGGTACGCGGGTTCCGTGCTCGCCTACGTGGTGGGCTACCTGTTCCTGGAGCTGGCCGGGCCGGGCAGCTGGCGCTGGATGCTGGCGAGTTCCACGGTGCTGTGCGTGGTGTTCCTGGTGATCCGCCGCGGCTCCCCGGAGTCCCCGCGCTGGCTGGCCGCCAACGGGCGGGTCGGCGACGCGGTGCGCGTGGTCGAGAAGCACCTCGGGGTCCGGGTCGACGGGCGCGAGCTGATGCCCGACCCGGCCGAGCGCGGCCGCCCCGGCGGACTGCGCCTGCTGATGACCCAGCCCTACCGGCGCCGCACCCTGTTCTGCGGCCTGTTCTTCCTCTTCCAGGTCGGCCCGCTGTTCGCGATGCTCACCTTCGGCCCGCAGATCCTCTCCTCCTTCGGCATGCCCGGCGGCAACATGATGGAGACCCTGGGCACCGGGCTGATCAGCCTCGTCTTCCTGCTCGGCTGCTACCCGGCGCTGCGGCTGATCGACACCCGCGGCCGGCGCCCCGTCATCATCTGGTCCTTCGCCCTGATGACCGTCCCGCTGGCGCTGCTGGGCGTGTGGCCCACCGCCCCCGCCGCCGTCGCCCTGCTCGCGCTGTGCGCGTACGCCTTCCTGTGCGGCGGGCCCAACGTGCTCGACTGGACCTACCCCAACGAGCTGTTCCCCACCGAGATCCGGGCCACCGCCGTGGGCGTGGCCACCTCGGTCAGCCGGGTCGGCGCGGCCGTGGGCACCTACCTGCTGCCGCTGTCGCTGACCGGGCTCGGCACCGGCCCCACCATGCTGATCGCCGCCGGGGCCACGGCGCTGGGCCTGCTGGTGAGCGTGCTGTGGGCCGAGGAGACCCGCGGCACCGCGCTCGGTGCCTCCCCCGCCGCAGGCGCCGCCGCCCCGCGCCCCGCCCGCGGCACCGCCGTCCCGACCCGGCGCGTCCCGCAGACGGCGCGCTGACGGCCGGCCGAGGCCGCTCCCCTGCGCCACCGACGGCGCCGTCCGGTTCCTCCGGGCGGCGCCGTCCGGCGTCACGGGGCTCCCGCTCCCCGCGGGCGTTCCAGGGTGGCGCGGCAGGCCGGGTGATGTTCGGGTCCGTTGCGGCCGTCGATGCCGCAGCAGGCGCCGACGGAACACCCTTGCAAGTCCCTGCACGCGCAACTATTGTTCATGAATGTAAATGCATCTGCAAAAGTTGCATGCTCGCCCCTTCGTCCTGGCGCCAGCCGACCCCACCGGGAGTCCGACATGAGCACCACTCTCTTCGCCCCGCTCACCCTGCGAGCCCTGACCGTCTCCAACCGGATCTGGATGCCGGCGATGTGCCAGTACAGCGCCGCCCCGGACGGGGACGCGGCCGGCGTCCCGACCGACTGGCACTTCACCCACCTCGCGGCCCGCGCCGCCGGCGGCACCGGGCTGATCATCACGGAGGCCACCGCGGTCAGCCCCGAGGGGCGCATCAGCCCGTACGACCTCGGCATCTGGAACGACGAGCAGGCCGCGGCCTTCCGCCGGATCACCTCCTTCCTGAAGAGCCAGGGCACCGTCCCGGCCATCCAGCTCGCCCACGCCGGGCGCAAGGCCTCCACCGAGCGCACTTGGGTCGACCGCGGAGGCCCCGTCGCCCCGGGCGAGGAGCACGGCTGGACCCCGGTCGGCCCCAGCGCCGAGGCCTTCTCCCCCGCCCACACCACGCCGGACGAGCTGACCGAGGCCCGGATCGGCGACATCGTGCGGCAGTTCGCCGACGCCGCCCGGCGTGCGCTCGACGCCGGCTTCCAGGTCGCCGAGATCCACGGCGCCCACGGCTACCTGGTCCACGAGTTCCTCTCCCCCGCGGCCAACCACCGCACCGACGGCTACGGCGGCTCCTTCGAGGGTCGCATCCGCTTCGCCCTGGAGGTCGTCGACGCCGTCCGCTCGGTGTGGCCCGAGGACCTGCCGGTCTTCTTCCGCGTCTCCGCGACCGACTGGCTCACCGAGAACGCGCAGGACGGCCGCGAGGGGTGGACCTCACAGGACACCGTCCGCCTCGCCAAGGAGCTCCGGGCGCACGGCGTCGACCTGCTCGACGTCTCCACCGGCGGCATCGTCCCCGACGCCCGCATCGAGGCCGCGCCCGGCTTCCAGGTGCCCTTCGCCGAGGCCGTGCGCCGCGAGACCGACCTGCCGGTGGCGGCCGTCGGCCTGATCACCGACCCCGCCCAGGCCCAGGCCATCCTCGCCGGCGGCCACGCCGACGCCGTCCTGCTCGGCCGCGAACTGCTGCGCAACCCCTACTGGGCCCGCCACGCCGCCGCCGAACTCGGCGGCGAAGTCACCACCCCCGTCCAGTACCACCGCGCCTGACGCCCGCGGGCAGCCGGGGCGGGAAGCCGGCCGGGCCGGTTCTCCGCCCCACCGGGGTTCACCAGCGCAGGAGTTCGCCGGTAGCGGCGAGGCGGTCGAGCACCTCGCAGGTGGTGGCGCTGGGCGCGGGGCGGTCGATGGCGCGCCGGGCGAAGTCCATGAGGGGCCTCCGGGCGGGCCGGGTGTTCCCGGCCCGCCCCTGGTGGTGCCCGGTGGGTGACGCGGGTGCCGGTGCCGGGTCAGAAGGGCTTGGTCGGCAGGTACTTGCCGTCGAGGGTGATGACGGCGCGCTCGCCGCCCTCGGGGTCGGCGACCTTCTTCACGTCGAGCCTGAAGTTGATCGCGGAGATGATGCCGTCGCCGAACTCCTCGTGGACCAGGGCCTTGAGGGTGGTGCCGTAGACCTGGAGCATCTCGTAGAAGCGGTACATGGTCGGGTCGGTGGGGATGCGGTTGGGCATCGAGCCGCGGACCGGGATGGTCTGCAGCAGCATCGCCGCGTCCTCGTCCAGGCCCAGCAGCTCGGCGACGGCCTCGGCGGACTCCTGCGGCAGCGGGTGCTGGCCGAGGACGGCGGCGGTGGTGAAGGCCACCGACAGGCCGGAGGCCTCGGCGATCTGCTTCCAGGAGAGGTTCTTGCGGATCTTGGCCTCGACGGCGGCGTCGGCCAGCGCCTCGCGGGCACTCTGGTTGAACTGGGCGTGCACCATGACGGTTGCGTCCTTTCGGGGTGGAGAGGGGGCACGTCACCGGGGACGGGGGTGGCGTGCGGGGGTACGGGGGGGGGGGTCAGGCGGCGAGCGCGGGGATGGCGGCGGCCAGGTCCTCGACGCGGCCGGTGGGGATGTCGTAGACCCAGCCGTGCAGGGTGGTCCCGCCTTCCGCGAGGGCCCTGGCGACCGAGGGGTGGGTGGCCAGGTTCGCCAGTTGCGCGAGCACGTTCTGCCGTACCAGGGCGTCGACGTCACCGGCGGCGGCGGTGCGGGCCCGGGAGGCGTCCGCGTGCCGCAGCCAGGCGGCGACCGCCGGGGCGCCGCTGAGGTCGTGGCCCTGGGCGAGCGCGGTCATCGCGCCGCACGCGGAGTGACCGCAGACGACGATGTCCTTGACGCCCAGCGCGGCGACGGCGTACTCGATGCTCGCCGCGACCCCGTCGGCCTCGGGGGTGTAGGCGGGGACCAGGTTGCCGGCGGTGCGGATGACGAACAGGTCGCCCGGCTCGGTGCCGGTGATCAGCTCGGGCACGACGCGGGCGTCGGAGCAGCCGATGAACAGCGTGTGCGGGGTGTGGTGCGTGGCCAGATGGGCGAAGAGCTCCGCCTTGGCCGGGAAGACGTCCCTCTGGAAGCGGGCGACGCCCTCGGTGAGGTCCTGCACGGGTCACTCCTCTCGGTGGTGATCGGCCCCGTGGGCTGGTGAGATCCACCATGCATGACCTGCTCCTATAGTGTCCAAGAGGCATCAGGCATAGAAACTATTGGTTGTATCTATAGTCGTTCCCATGGCTGCTCCCGAACTGCGTCACCTGCGCTACCTGCTCGCCGTGGCCGAACACGGCAACTTCACCCGCGCCGCCGAGGAGCTGCACATCTCGCAGCCCACGCTCTCCCAGCAGATCAAGCAGCTGGAGAAGACCCTGGGCGTACAGCTGCTGGACCGCACCGGCCGCACGGTGCGGCTCACCGACGCCGGCGCCGTCTACACCGACCACGCCCGCCGCGCGCTGCGCGACCTGGCCGCCGCCGAACGCGCCGTCCACGACGTCCAGGACCTCTCCCGCGGCCACCTGCGCCTGGGCGTCACCCCCACCTTCACCGCCTACCTGGTCGGCCCGCTCACCGCCGAGCTCCACACCCGCCACCCCGGCGTCGGCCTCACCCTGACGGAGGCGACCCAGGACCGCATCGAGGCGGCCCTGCTCGCCGACGACCTCGACCTCGGCATCGCCTTCAGCGGCACCCACCTGCCCGGCATCGCCGCCACCGCGCTGTTCACCGAGGCCCTCAGCCTCGTCACCGGCGCCCCGCGCGCCGGGGCGACGCCCGGCCCGCTACCGGTCCACGCCCTCAAGGACGAACAACTCGCCCTGCTCAGCGGCGACTTCGCCACCCGCGGTCACATCGACGAATACCTCGCCCGGCACCGGGCCGCCCCGCGCATCACGGTCGAGGCCAACTCCGTCCAGGCCCTCACCGAGATCGTCCGGCGCACCGGCCTGGCCACCGTCCTGCCCGACGCCATCACCCACGACCACCCCCATCTCACCCCCGTCCCCCTCGACCCGCCCCTGCCCACCCGCACCGTCACCCTCCTGCACCGCGAGGGCGCCTACCGCAGCGCCGCCACCCGCGCCTTCACCCGCCTCACCCACGACCTCGTCCACGCACGCGGCTACGCACCCGCTCCCTAGGTGTCCTGTCGCACCAGGTGGCTCAGGCGGGGCGTCAGTCCTCCGGCCGCCGCCGCAGCCACCGGTAGATCAGGGCGGCCGCGGCGGCGCCGACGGCCAGGACGGCGACGTCGAACGCTTCGAGCACGGCCACGGCCTGCCCGTGGTGCTGGTACACGCCGGACAGCAGGGCCCTGGCGGCCAGGGCCGCCACCGCCCCGCCGCTCGCGGCGATGAGGGCCTCGATCTGGCCGGTGCGCCGGGGCATCCGCTCAGAACCCGGTGAGGGTCGTCTTGCCGATCGCCGTGCCGGACTCCTGGAGGCGGTGGGCCGCCCGGAGGTTGGCGGCGTTGACGGGGCCGAGGTCGCGGGTCGCGGTGGTGGCGAGGACGCCCGCGTCCACCAGGCGCGCGACCCGGTCGAGGATGCGGTGCTGCACCGCCTGGTCGGCAGTGGCGTGCAGGGAGCGGGTGAACATGAACTCCCAGTGGAAGGAGATGCTCTTGCCCTTGAGGACGCCGATGTCCAGGGAGTCGAAGTCGTCGATGGCGACGATGCCGCCGAAGGGGTTCAGGGCCTCGGCGTAGGCGGTGAGGTTGCGGTCGGTGGCGACGGTGCTGAAGACGTGGTCGAGGCCGCCGGGGGCGACCCGTGCCAGCTGCGGGCCGAGTGGCCGGGTGTGGTCGATCACGTGGTCGGCGCCCATGCGTCGGGCGAAGTCGGCCGACTCCGGGCGGGAGGCGGTGCCGATCACGGTCAGACCGGTGAGGGCACGGGCGAGTTGGGTGACGAGGGAGCCGACGCCGCCCGCGGCGGCGGTCACCAGCAGGGTGCCGCCCTGCTCCGGGCCGCCGGTGCCCAGGCCGAGGCGCTCGAAGAGGCCTTCCCAGGCGGTGAGCGCGGTCAGCGGGAGCGCGGCGGCTCCGGCGAAGGAGAGGGTGGCCGGCTTGCGGCCGGCCAGGCGCTCGTCCACCGCGTGGTAGCGGGAGTTGGCGCCGGGCCGCTCCAGGGCGCCGGCGTAGTACACCTCGTCGCCGACCTCGAACAGCTCCACCTGCGGGCCGACCGCGACCACGGTGCCGGCCGCGTCCCAGCCCAGCACCCGCGGCTCGCCGCCCGGGTCGGCGTTCTGCCGGACCTTGTGGTCCACCGGGTTGACGGCCACCGCCTCCACCCGCACCAGCAGGTCGCGCGGGCCCGGCTGGGGTACGGGCAGCTCGATGTCGAGCAGGCTCTGCGGGTCGTCGACCGGCAGGCTCCTGCGGTAGGCGACGGCGGGCATCGTCGCCGGGATCGTGGTCGTCGCGGGCATCTCGGCCATCAGGGGGTCTCCTCGTCAGGGGGTGGCGTGCCCTCGCTGTCCGGGCACGTCGGCGACGGTATGCGAAAGGTAGTGGTTACCCGCAAGGACCATTGCTACCCATTGGGTACCGAAGCAGTACCCGACGGGTACCATCGGCGCGTGACGACGACCCGTACGACGAAGACCCACGCCCCCGACTGCACCGACCCCAAGTCCGTCTACGCCGCGGCCTGCCCCTGCCGCGACATGCTCGACCTGCTGGCCAACAAGTGGAGCGCCCTCGCGCTGGGTGCCCTGGAGGACGGCCCGCAGCGCTTCGGCGCGCTGCGCACCCGTCTGCAGGGCGTCAGCCCCAAGGTCCTCACCCAGACCCTGCGCCGACTGGAGGAGCACGGCCTGGTCCACCGCGAGATCCACGCCGAGGTCCCCCCGCGGGTCGAGTACAGCCTCACCGCGCTGGGCGCGGACGCCTGCGTCCCGCTGGCGCACCTGCGCACCTGGGTGGAGCGCAACATCGACCGCTTCCCCGAGCCCGTCTGAACCGCTACCCCTCGGGTGAGCCCGGCAGGTCGAGGGTCACCCGCAGGCCGCCGGCCGGATCGGGGGCGAGGTGGAGTTGGCCGTGGTGGGCTTCGGTGACGGCGGCGACGATCGCCAGGCCCAGGCCGTGGCCGCGGCGGGCCGGGTCGGTTTCGGCGGTGCGCCCACGCCCGCGCAGGAACGGTTCGGTGAAGGTGGCCACGGCCTGCGCCGTCAGCTGCGGGCCGGTGTTGGCGACGGTCAGGCGCACCCGCCCGGGCCGCTGCGGGTCGGCCCCGGTGGCGACGGTGACCCGCCCGCCGGAGGCCAGGTTGTGCCGCAGCGCGTTGTGCAGCAGGTTGACGGCCGCCTGGCGCAGCAGGACGGGGTTGCCGGTGGTCGGGGCGGGGCGCAGGTCGGCGGTGAGGGTGATGCCGAGGGCCTCGGCCTCGTCGCGGACGGCGGCCAGCGCCTCCCCCGTGGCGGCGGCGAGGTCGGTGGGGGCGAGGTCGGGCGGGGCGTGGCCGAGGTCGGCGAGCTGGAGCAGGGCCTCACTGATCTCGATGCCGCGCTGGTTGGTGTCCTGGAGGCGGGTGACGAGCTTCCCCCAGTCCTGGCCGGCCGGGTCGGCGGCGGCGACCTGGAGCATGGTGCGGCTGATCGCCAGCGGGGTGCGCAGTTCGTGGGAGGCGTTGGCGGCGAAGCGCTGCTGGGCCTCGAAGGAGCGCTGGAGGCGTTCGAGCATCTCGTCGAAGGCGTCGGAGAGGTCGGTGAACTCGTCGCGCGGCCCGGTGAGGGCGATGCGGTGCTCCAGCGCCCCGCTCGCGGCGGTGTGGGCGGCGCGGGTGATGTCCTGCAGCGGGCGCAGCACCCGGCCGGCGATCAGCCAGCCGCCGGCCAGGCCGACGGCGGTCAGCAGCGCCAGGGCGTAGCCGCTGGCGGTGAGCAGGGAGTGCAGGATCTCCTGGCGGGAGGGGGCGTCGGAGCGGTAGCGCGGGTTGGAGGAGGTGAGGGGGTAGTTGGGGACGTAGCGCATGCCGACGTAGACCACGGCGAGGGAGAGGGTGCCGGCGGTGACGGCGAAGAGGGTGTAGCTGAAGGTCAGGCGCATCCGGGCGGTCAGTCGGCGCGGGCGGCTTCCCGGACGGCGCTTGCCGGGCGGGCGCTCGGCACGGGGGGGCTTGTTCACCGCGGGGTGCCTTCCCCTCCGGGGCCGGTGAGGCGGTAGCCCACCCCCGGCACGGTCTGGATCACCCATGGGTCGCCGAGGCGTTTGCGCAGGCCGGAGATGGTGATGCGGACCGCGTTGGTGAAGGGGTCGGCGTTCTCGTCCCAGGCGCGTTCCAGCAGGTCCTCGGCGCTGATGACGCCGCCGCGCGCCGTCATCAGGACCTCCAGGACGGCGAACTGCTTGCGGGACAGGCCCACGTAGCGGCCGTCCCGGTAGACCTCGCGGCGGAAGGGGTCCAGGCGCAGCCCGGCGTACTCCAGGACGGGCGGGGTGGCCTGGGCCGGGCGGCGGGCCAGCGAGCGCAGCCGTACGACGAGTTCGGCGAGGTCGAAGGGCTTGGTGAGGTAGTCGTCGGCGCCGAGTTCGAAGCCTGCGACCTTCTCGTTCAGCCGGGCGGCGGCGGTGAGCATCAGCACCCGGCAGCCGAGGCCGCGCTGGACGATGCTGCGGCAGACGTCGTCGCCGTGGGTGCCGGGGATGTCGCGGTCGAGGACGACGACGTCGTAGCTGTGGACGGCCAGGCGCTCCAGCGCCGCGTCGCCGTCGGTGACGATGTCGCAGGCGATCGCTTCCAGTCGCAGGCCGGCCTGGACCGCCTCCGCGAGGTAGATCTCGTCCTCCACCACCAGGACCCGCACGTGCCGTTCTCCCGTCGTCGCCGTTCGCACTCTATTGGACCGGATGGGGTCTATCGAAAACGTATCGGCCTGCGCAGACGTCCTCGCAACACCGCGCCTTCTCCAATGGTCCGCAACGGACGAGCACACCGGGAGGCAGGAATGGACCCGACGCAGACGCAGACGCGGACGGAAGCGGGCACGGCGACGACGACGGTGCGGGGCAAGCGGTGGCTGGCCGCGGGCGGCGCCTCGGCGGCGGCGGTGCTGGCCCTGGCCGGGGCGTACGCCGCCGACCCGCCGGGCACCGAGGCCGCCCTGCGCTCCCTGGCCGCCACCGTCACCGCCCAACCCCCCACGGCCGGGGGCGAGGCGGACGGGGAGGTGCCCGACGGCCGGACGCTGAGCCCCTCCGACACCACGGCCCCGGCCGTGCGCAACCTGGACAAGCCGCTGCGCGAGGCCCTGCAACAAGCGGCCGACGACGCCCGGGCCCAGGGCATCGAGATGACCGTCACCTCCGGCTGGCGCAGCAAGGCCTACCAGCAGCGGTTGCTGGACCGGGCGGTGAGCAAGTACGGGAGCGTGGAGCAGGCCCGCAGGTTCGTCAACACGCCGGAGAAGTCCGCGCACGTCACCGGCAAGGCGGTGGACGTCGGCCCGACCAACGCCGACTACTGGCTGATCCAGCACGGCGCCCGGTACGGGCTGTGCCAGGTGTACAACAACGAGATCTGGCACTTCGAACTGCTCACCCAACCGGGCGGGACCTGCCCGGCTCCGCTGCCGGACGCCGCAGGGTGAGGGGGCGCGCCGTGACGCCTTCCGCGCTTCCCGAAACGCCCACGGAGGCCGGCCCACCGTCGCCCACGCAGGCCGGCCCACCGGACCGACGGCGACGGGCCGTACCGAGGTGGCGGACCGCACCGGGGCGTCGGGCCGCACCCACGGGGCGGGCCGTGCCCCGGTGGCGGCGCGGGCGCGTGCCCGCCGCGCTCGGGCTGCTCACCGCGCTCGCCCTCGGCGGCCACCGGCTGGTGCCGGACCTGGGTATGGGCCTGGGCAGCCTGTGGGAGAGCGCCCTGCCGTGGAGCGGCCTGGTGGCGGTGGCGGCACTGCTGTGCGCGGCGCTGCGCCGGGCGCCGGCGGCGGCCTGCGCGGGCGGGGTGCTGGCCGTGGTGTGGGCGGTGGTGTTCGGGCCGCTGCTGCTGTCCGGCGGGGCGCCGGCGGGCGGGGCCGGCGGGCCGGGTCTGACGGTGGTCACCCACAACGTGAACGCCGCCAACCCGGACCCGGCCGGCACCGCCCGCGCGCTGCTCGCCGCCGGCCCGGACCTGGTCGCGCTGGAGGAGGTCACCGACGCGGCCCTGCCCGCCTACCGGAGCGTGCTGGACCAGGCGCTGCCCCACCACGCCCGCACCGGCACCGTCGCCCTGTGGAGCCGCTACCCGGTGACGGAGTCCCGGCGGCTGGTCATCGACCCCGGCTGGAACCGCTCCCTGCGGGCCGAGGTCCGCGCGCCGGGCGGGCCGTTGGCGGTGTACGTCGCCCACCTCGCCTCGGTGCGGACCACTGTCACCGGCTTCGCCACCGCCCACCGCGACCGCGACATCACCGCCCTCGCCGGGGCCCTGGACGCCGAACCGCTGCGCCGGGTCGTGCTGCTGGGTGACCTCAACACCGCCGCCGACGACCGCGCCCTCGCCCCGCTGGCCGGCCGTCTCACCCCGGCCCGCGGCGGCTTCGGCTTCAGCTGGCCCGCCGCGCTGCCCCTGGTCCGCATCGACCACGTCCTCACCCGCGGCCTTGCCGCCACCGACACCTGGACCCTGCCCGCCACCCCCAGCGACCACCGCCCGGTGGCGGCGAGGCTGTCGGCGTGACGGTGGGCCTCGGCAGGCGGCTCGGGTCGGCTCTCGGCGTTGGGGGTGCGTGCATGGCAGGGCGGAGGAGTGGGCACCTCCCGGCCGCCAGGCCGGGGGCGCGTCGCGGGCCCGGGACTGACCGACGCGGGCGGGGGCCGAAGAACCGGCGAAGGCCGGCTGACCCACGCGCGTCCCACCGCCCGGGGGCCGAGGCCGGAAGCCGTCCCTTCGGCCCCCGACCCTCTCAAGACCCGTCCCATATCCCCAGACGCTTGAGGCGACGCTGCCGGAGCCGCTCTGACACGGCCGTGAGACCGAAAACAAGCCCCAAAAGCAGCCCGAACACTACAGCGAACAGGGGATCACCGGGTTCCTCCTCACGCGACAGCATCAAGAAGAAGAGCGTGAACGGCACGGCCATGCAAAGGCCCGTGCCTATCGGGTGTCGGGCCGCCCATTTCTGGATCCGCGTCGGACGTTTCTGCCCACCCAGGGCACGATCCACAGCCCAGAAGACATCCCCCAGGGACCGCCGCCAGTTCGCCATGGCAGAAGGATATGGCAGCCGATCGACTGCCCCGCCCAGGATCATGACTGGGCAACGGCCTGACAGACACCGAGATCAGGCAGCGAGGTCATTTCCCGTGATCTGCCGTCAGTTCGCGGGTACGGCGTCCTTCGGTGCGGTGTGCCAGTTGGTGACGACCGGCTTGTCGACCGGGGTGGTGCCGACGGGGACGCTCGCCGGGTTCGGGTCGGGGTTGCCGATGCCGATGATGACGTCGGTGAACTCGACCGCCTGGTTGCCCTTGGTGGTCTTGGCCATGATGCCCGCGTACACGGTCTTGGCGCCGCTCAGGGTGATCGGCTCTCCGGCGGCGTGCTCGAAGGGCGCGGCCTCGATGCCGCCCGAGCCGAACGCGATGACGGGGTGGCCGGCGGGGAGCGTGCAGGTGATGCCCGACTTGGCCTTGGCGCTGATCAGGATGTAACCGCCGGCCTGGGATTCGGCCTTCGCGCCGAAGACCAGGTCGTTGGCGCCGCAGGCCTGGCCGTACCCGCTCTTGTCGGCGGCGGGGGCGGACGGGGCGGCGGAGGACTTGGGGGCGGCGGAGGACTTGGGCGGGGCGGTCTGTGTCGGTGCGGCTCCGGCCGGTGCGGCGGCGGTGGCCGCAGGGCCGGTGGCCGCGGGGCCGGTGGCCGCGGGAGCCGCGTCGCTGTTGTCCGGTCCGCAGGCCGTTGCGGTGGCGGCGATCGCCGCGACGGCGGCGGCGGTGAGGACGAGGCGGCGCGTGCGCATGAGGATCTCCTGCTGTCGTTCGGGCGGTGCGGGTCTGTGATGCGTGACCACCGTACGGGGGGGTCGTTCACGGGCCGGTGCGGGAAATATCCCGATCCTGTCCCAGAGGGCGGAGAAAGCGGACGGGCCGGCTCCCCGAGGGAAGCCGGCCCG
>NZ_JBHVFE010000163.1:0-17727 GCF_042801945.1 Kitasatospora sp. NPDC057542 | reverse complement strand
ACTCCAGGGTGCGGAGTGACGGCCGGAGGCGTTCCTGTCGCGGCGTCAGCTCGCCTTGGCGGTACGGGCCGTCAGCGCCGGACGACGGCGGCGCTGCTCCGGGATGGCGGCCCGCAGCGCCGAGACGTTCGGGACGGCGGGCGCCACCGGAGCGGCCTGGACGACCGAGGCGAGCCGCACCGGGCGGTGCGCGACGGCGTGCGAGAACGGCTGGGTGCGCCAGTCCAGTCCGCTCGGGAGCTTGAACAGCGCGGCGAGCCCGGCCGGTTCGGCGTCCTCCGGGGCCTCGACCTCGGCCAGGTCGTCCGTCGGCACGCCCGAACCCGGGCAGATCGCGGGGGCGAAGGGGTTCCAGGCCGTCGGCAGCAGTGCGTGCTGTGGCAGCCGCTCCTCGTCCGCCACCAGGGCGATCGGGCGGCGGCACTCGGGGCAGTTGACCCGGAAGATGTCCCAGGACTCGGCCTCGCCGGGGTCGGTGCCCGGCATGTGGTCGACCGCGAGGTCCTCGCGGTCGGTCATATCGTCGGTCTCGTCGGCGCCCAGCACGCGCTGGTCAGTAGCAGGCATGAGGATCCCCCTAGGATCGGGCCCGGCGTGGTCGTCCAGGGCCACAACCAGCACTTCCCTGTGATCCGGATTCATAACCCTGCGGTCACGCGCACCGTGATGCACCGGGTGTGTCCTTGGCCACACCGGATGCCACATTCACCCGGCATGTGCCCGCCTGACACCTGCAATCCCTCCCCGTGCCACCGCGTGCGCCCCCCGTGCTCCCGACCGGGTAGGTTTGCGCACTGTGGAGGATCTCGACCAACGCATCGTCCAGCTGCTCCTCGAAGACGGCCGGATGAGCTACACGGACCTGGGCAAGGCCACCGGCCTGTCCACCTCGGCGGTGCACCAGCGGGTGCGCCGCCTCGAACAGCGCGGGGTGATCCGCGGCTACACCGCGATCATCGACCCCGACGCCGTCGACCTGGCGCTGACCGCGTTCATCTCGGTCAAGCCCTTCGACCCGAGCGCCCCCGACGACACCCCCGAGCGTCTGGCCGGCCTGCCCGAGATCGAGGCCTGCCACAGCGTCGCCGGCGACGAGAACTACATCCTCAAGGTCCGCGTCGGCGCCCCCGGCGACCTGGAGGACCTGCTCGCCCGCATCCGCAGCGCCGCCGGCGTCTCCACCCGCACCACCGTCGTCCTGTCCACCCCGTACGAGGCGCGACCCCCGAAGCTCTGAACCGCGGGCCGGTCTCCGCGGAGGAACCGGTGACGTGCAGACTTGGCGGCATGACCGAAAGCACCCTCCCTCCTTGCCCGCCCTCGGGCAGGAGGGGCCCACGAACCGTCCTGCTGCGCGGCGGCGCCGTCTACAGCCCCGCCGACCCCTTCGCCACCGCGATGCTCGTGGAAGGCGGGCACGTCGCCTGGGTCGGCAGTGACGGTGCCGCCGAGGCGTACGCCGCGACCGCCGACGAGATCGTCGAGCTGGACGGCGCCCTGGTCACCCCCGCCTTCGTGGACGCCCACGTGCACGCCACCGCCACCGGCCTGGCGCTCACCGGCCTCGACCTCACCGGCAGCCCCTCGCTGGCCGCCACCCTGGCCGCCGTCACCGCCTTCGTCGACGCGCAGCCCGAGCCCGGCGGGGTGCTGATCGGCCACGGCTGGGACGAGACCGGCTGGCCCGAGGGCCGTCCGCCCACGCTCGCCGAACTCGACGCCGCCGCCCACGGTGCCGCGCTCTACCTCTCCCGCACCGACGTGCACTCCGCGCTCGCCACCACCGCGCTGCGCAGCCTCACCGAGGGCCTGGCCGAGGCACCCGGCTTCGACCCCGGGGGCCCGCTCACCAAGGACGCCCACCACGCCGTCCGGCAGACCGCGCTGGCCCGTCTCACCCCCGAGCAGCGCCGCAGCGCCCAGCGGGCCACCCTGGCCCGCGCCGCCGAGCTCGGCATCGGCGCCCTGCACGAGTGCGCCGGCCCGGAGATCTCCTCGGAGGCCGACCTGGCCGCCCTGCTGGCCCTGGCCGCCGAAGGGGAGGGGCCAGAAGTCTTCGGCTACTGGGGCGAGTTGGGTGGTGTCGAGACCGCCCGCAGGCTCGGTGCGGTGGGCGCCGGCGGCGACCTCTTCGTGGACGGCGCGCTCGGCTCGCACACCGCCTGCCTGCACGCCCCGTACACCGACGCCGAGCACACCGGCACCGCCTACCTGACCGCCGAGCAGGTCGCCGACCACGTCGCCGCCTGCACCGAGGCCGGGATCCAGGCCGGGTTCCACGCCATCGGCGACGCGGCCGTCGCCGCGGTCGTCGAGGGCGTCCGGGCGGCCGGCGCCCGGATCGGCGCCGACCGGGTCAAGGCCCTGCGCCACCGCGTCGAGCACGCCGAGGCCCTGGACGACAGGACCATCGCCGCCTTCGCCGAACTCGGCCTGACCGCCTCCGTCCAGCCCGCCTTCGACGCCGCCTGGGGCGGCCCCGAGGGCATGTACGTCCAGCGCCTGGGCGCCGGGCGGGCGGCCGCCCTCAACCCCTTCGCCGCACTGCTGCGGGCCGGTGTCCCGCTGGCCTTCGGCTCGGACGCCCCGGTCACCCCGCTCGACCCCTGGGGCACCGTGCGTGCGGCGGCCTTCCACCAGACCCCGGACCACCGGATCTCGGTGCGGGCCGCCTTCACCGCCCACACCCGCGGCGGCTGGCGCGCCGTCGGCCGGGACCAGGACGGCGTGCTGGTCCCCGGCGCGGTCGCCAGCTACGCGATCTGGGCGGCCGGCGAGCTGGTCGTCCAGGCCCCCGACTCCCGGGTGGCCGGCTGGTCCACCGACCCGCGCTCCGGCACCCCCGGCCTGCCCGACCTCACCCCGGGCCACCCGCTGCCGACCTGCCTGCGCACCGTGGTCCGCGGCCGCACGGTGTTCCAGCGGTAAACCGCGTGGAACGGCGGGCCACCGCGTCCTAGGTTGATCACCATGACCGAACTGGTACCCGCCGACTTCACCGTCCCGCGCGAGCTGCTCGCCCCGGAGTTCCGCCTGGAACCCCTGGGCGAGCAGCACAACGCCTCCGACCACGCCGCCTGGACGAGCAGCGTGGCCCACATCCGCGCCACCCCCGGCTGGGCCGGCCGCGGCTGGCCGCCCGCCGACGGGATGCCCCCGGAGCAGAACCTCGCCGACCTGCGCCGGCACGCCGCCGACTTCGAGGCCCGCACCGGCTTCACCTATACCGTCCTGGAGCCGGACCGCGACGAGGTGATCGGCTGCGTGTACATCTACCCGGACCGCGAGGACCCGTCCGTGATCTCGGTCAGCTCCTGGGTCCGGGCCGACCGCGCCCACCTCGACGCCCCGCTGTACCACGCCGTCTCCGGCTGGCTCACCGGGCACTGGCCGCTGCGGGAGTTCCGCTACGCCCCGCGCTGACCCGGCCACCACCCTCGCCTCACGTCCTCCCGACGTTCCGGGGTACCTTCTTCGCACAGCGTCCGAACAGCAAGCCCCAGGAAGATGGTGCGCCGGTGGCCATTCCCGTCACCCAGGAACGGTCCGAGGCCGTACCCGAGCCACAGGAGCCGGCGCCCGGACCGAGCCGCGGAGCCCGCGCGCTCGCCAAGGTCCGTGCCGGGCTTCCGCGCACCGGCCTCGCCGCCCTGGCCGGCCTGCTGCTGGCCCTCGCCTTCCCGCCGTACGACCTGTGGCCGCTGTCGCTGCTCGGCGTCGCCGCGCTCTCGCTGCTCACCCTGGGCCGCACCTTCCGTCAGGGCCTGTGGACCGGCTTCGCCTTCGGCCTGCCGTTCTTCCTGATGCTGCTCAGCTGGCTGCGGGTGGTCGGCTGGGACGCCACGATCGGCCTGTCCGTCGTGGAGGCGCTGTTCCTGGCCCTGCTCGGCGGCGGCCTGGCCGTCACCTCCCGGCTGCCGGCCTGGCCGCTCTGGGCGGCCTGCCTGTGGATCACCCAGGAGTGGGCCCGCGACCGGCTGCCGCTCGGGGGATTCCCCTGGGGCCGGCTCGCCTTCGCCAACACCGCCACCCCGTACACCCCGCTGGCCGCGCTCGGCGGCGCGCCGCTGGTGACCTTCGCGGTCGCCCTGTCCGGCGCGCTGCTGGCCTGGGCCGCGCTGCGGCTGCGCGGGCCGGGCAGGGCCCCGAAGGCGGCCGCGCTGGCGGCGCTCGGCGCCGTGGCCGCGCTGCTGGCCGGCTACCTCGTGCCGGTGCCCACGGCCGCCGCCGACACCGTCAAGGTCGCCATCGTCCAGGGCAACGTGCCCAACCCGGGCATGGACTTCCTGGGCCGCCCGATGATGGTCCTCAACAACCACGCCTCGGCCACCGAGCGGCTCGCCGCCGACATCCGGGCCGGCAGGGTCGAGCGCCCCGACATCGTGATCTGGCCGGAGAACTCCTCCGACCTCGACCCGTTCAGCGACCCGCTGGCCCGTCAGCGGATCGACGAGGCGGTCAAGGCGGTCGGCGTGCCCACCCTGGTCGGCACCCTGGTGGACGGCCCGGACGCGCAGCACGTCCAGAACGAGGGCATCGTCTGGGACCCGGTCACCGGCCCCGGCGCCTCCTACACCAAGCAGCACCCCGTCCCGTTCGGCGAGTACGTGCCGTTCCGGGCGCAGCTGATGAAGGTGATCTCCCGCCTCCAGCGGGTCGCCCGGGACTTCTACCCCGGCGACCACAACGGCGTGATGCAGCTCGGCCCGGCCCGGATCGGCGACGTGATCTGCTTCGAGGTGGCGTACGACGAGATCGTCCGCGACACCGTGGACAGCGGCGCCCGGGTCCTGGTCGTCCAGACCAACAACGCGACCTACGCCAGGACCGGCCAGCCCGAGCAGCAGCTGGCGATGAGCCGGCTGCGGGCCGTCGAGCACGGCCGGGCGGTGCTGATCGCCGCCACCAGCGGCATCAGCGCGGTGATCGCCCCGGACGGCAGCGTCCAGCAGCGCACCGAGGAGCTGACCCCGGCCGAGCTGTCGGCCACCGTCCCCCTGCGCGACGGCACCACGGTGGCCGACGAGGTCGGCGCCGCCCCGGAGTGGACGCTCGCCGTCGGCGGCCTGCTGGCCTGCGGCGCAGCGGTGCTGGTCGGCCGCCGCAAGAAGGCTTCGGCCGGAACACCGGCCGAGCGGGAATCGTTGGAGCCGGTGGTGCCGTAGCCGGCCCGGACCTTCCGTGCGGCGCGCAGAGCACCGCCTGGAGTGGATTCGTACCGTGACCCAGCAAGCTACCCCGACCCGTCCGGCCCCGCGCAGCAGGCTCCGGCGGGTGCTGCCGCTGCTGATCACCGCCTGGCTGGTGCTGGAGATCTGGCTGCTGGTCCAGGTCGGCTCGTGGCTGGGCGGCTTCACCGTCGTGCTGCTGCTCATCGCGGGCGCCCTGATCGGAGGCTCGCTGATCAAGCGGGCCGGGCTGAAGGCGCTGTCGGCGGCGATCGAGCAGAGCAAGAACCCGCAGTCGCAGCAGCCGCAGACCGGAACCAGCATGACCGTGCTGGCCGGCCTGCTGCTGATCGTCCCCGGCTTCCTGTCGGACCTGGTGGCCCTGACCCTGCTCTTCCCGCCGACTCGGGTGCTGTGGCGGGCGGCCGGGCGCCGGGCCGCGGACAAGGCGCTGCGCAGCACCTCCGCCGTCGGTGCCGACGCGTTCGCGGACGCGATGCGGCTCCAGGAGCAGCTGCGCATCCACCGCCCGGACGGCAAGGTGATCCAGGGCGAGGTCGTGGACCCGGAGTCCGGCCCGCGTGGCCCGCAGGGCCCGGACACCGCCTACCGCCCGCCGATCGCCGGCTGACCCGCCCGTTCCCACGAGCCGCCCGGGGCGCATCCCGCCCCGGGCGGCCCGGCGTGCCGGGGCGGCTCGCCCAGTGCCCCGGACAACACGAAGCCGGGCAACGCGAAAGGGACCCTGGTCACCAGGGTCCCTTTTCGCGTCCTCCCGCTCGGGGCGGGAGCGAGGTGTCAGGCGCTCTTACGGGTGTCCCGCGGGTGCACCGCGAGGTTCATCCCACCGGAGCGGAGCACGGCCAGCCGCTCGGCCAGCACCTCCTCCAGCTCCTCGCGCGTCCGGCGCTCCATCAGCATGTCCCAATGGGTGCGCGTCGGCTTGGTCTTCTTCTCCTCCGGCTCGTCGCCGTCGAGAAGCGCCGCCTCCTGGCCACAGAAGCGGCATTCCCAGGTCGGGGGGATCTCCGCCTCGACCGAGAAAGGAACCTCGAAACGGTGTCCGTTCTGACATGCGTACTCGACGGTCTGGCGGGGAGCCAGATCGATACCACGGTCGGTCTCGTAGCTAGTGGCCCCGAGTCGCGTGCCGCGGAGAGCTCGCTCGCTCATGAATCGTGCCTCCCGGGCTTATGGCCCACAGGACTAGTGGTCGCTGTTCTTCGTCGTTCGGTCAACGCTCGGCTTCCGACGAAGATTCCCGTCCCGGGACATGCGTCGTCTGTCGTGCCGCCCCTGTTTGTACCCACCCGCGCCCGATTTGTCACATCTGGCCGGTGATATCACTCCAGGTGTCACCTATTTCACGTCTGGTGATCGTGCGGACTTTCCGTGACGAGCGTACCGGGACGGGATTCGGCGGCGGGCGCCGACCCCGGTCGAGCGCCGGACAGCCGGCCCGCGAGGCCGGTCGGCCCGGCCGTCAGGAGATCGGCCGTGAACGGATCATCGGCTCGTTCTTGGCGAGGTCGACGGGATGGGCCTGGGCCGGATCGGCCGCGGGGACCACCGGTGGGTGCTCCGGGCGGGGTGGTGCGGCGGCGGCCGCCTCGGTGCGGCTGTCCCGGTGCGGCAGCAGGGCGATCACCGCGTCCCGCAGCGGGGTCGGGGCCTCGTCGTCCAGCGGGTCGATGGTGGCGGGTACCTGGAGGCGCACCGGGGCGCTGTTGCCGACCCGGGCGTAGCCGCGGCCGACCGGAGCGTGGGCGGCGGGCGCGATGTCCAGGGGTGCGCCGAGCGCGGCGCGCCCCTCGTCGGGGCCGGCCGGGCCGAGCACCACGCGGGCCCGGGTGGTGGCGCGGACGGTGGCGGTGATCCGGTCCCGGGCGTCGAGGTCGTCGGCGATCACCACGGTGACGCGGGCGGCCCGACCGTGCCGCAGCGGGAGCTCCAGCAGGTCCTGCGGGTCGGGACGGCCCTCGGCCTGGGCGAGTTCGCTCAGCTCGGTCGGGTGGTCCAACAGCAGCCACAGCGGCCGGGTGACGTCCTCGGGCGGGGCGCAGCCGGCGTGCCGGGCGGCGTTGAGCGCGGCGAGCCGGCGCTCGGTCTCGCCGGCGGCCCACTCCAGGGCGGCCAGCGTGCCGTGCAGGCTGGTCTCCACGGTGTACACACCGGGCCGGTTCACCAGACAGGCGTGTTCCCCGGTGCCCGCGCCGTCGACCACCACCAGGTCGGCGTACGGGAGGGCCTGGAGCGCGATCGAGCGCAGCAGGCTGGAGGTGCCGTAGCCGGTGACGCCGAGCGCCAGCAGGTGCGGTTCGGAGGAGCGCGGGCCGGTGCGCCAGATCACCGGCGGCTGCTGGACGGCCATGCCGCCCTGGACGACCGGGATGGTCCGGGCGGTGCCGTCCTCATCGGTGAAGCCCAGCACGATCTCGCCGGGGGCGACCACGAAGCGCTGGGCGGCGATGTCGGTGGGCAGCGGGGCGAGCGCGGTGATCCGCAGCCGGTTGGACTCCTCGTCCCAGTCGAAGCGGTACTCCCGGGCCCGGCCCGCCTTGCCCTGGACCACCTGCTCGATCCGGGCCCGGGCAGCCGGCTCGGTGTCGGTGAAGTAGGCGGGGTAGCTCAGTTCCAGCCGGGAGAGCCGGCCCTCGCGGTCGAACTCCCACGCGCTGAAGGCGTTCTTGTGGCTGCCCTCGAAGTGGTACAGCGGGTTGGCGTCCTCCGGGCCGCACAGGTACGGGGTGAGCGCCGCGTAGAGGGCGCCGAGCTTGACGTCGGCGACGTCCGGGGCGGGCGGTGCGGGCGCCGCCCTGGGGATCCGGCCGGCCCAGCCCGCGCTGGCCATCAGGGCGATCAGGGCGAACAGCAGGCCGTGCGGCAGCAGGTAGACGCCGAGTCCCAGGGCGGCGGTCAGGAACAGCGTCGGGCCGCGGCGTTCCTTGGGGGTGGCCTGCCAGTGGGACACGGCCCAGCCGACGTGGTGGCGCAGGCCGCGGCCGATGGCGGCGAGCGGGGCGAACATGTCGGAGGCGTGGTCCCCGGTGGTCCGGGCGATCGCGAGGCCCTTGCTGAGGTGGCGGTGGAGCGGCATTCCTTGACTCCCCGGGCGATGGGACGGGCTGGGGTGGCGGAGGTGGGGTACGACGGGGCCCGGGGCGGTGTGGGATCCGCTCCCGGGCCGGTACGGGGAGAGTGGGCGGTGGCTAGAACTTGATGCCGCTGAGCAGGCTGGCGAGGCTCGCGCCGCCCGCGGTGATGCTCGGCGCGATCGAGGAGCCGGCGGTGTAGAAGCCCAGGAGGGCGCAGACGACGGCATGGGAGATCTTCAGTCCGTCCCGGCGGAAGAAGAGAAAGGCGATGGTGCCGAACAGGACGATGCCGGAAATCGAGAGGATCACGTTCCGCTCCTCAGGAAGGGGGGACAAGCGGGGGTGTTACGGAAGGCGCACTAATCGTGACAAAAAGTAATAGATGACGGAACGGCGCAAATGGGTGGTTCTGCCGTTCAATGCCGTTCCGGCGGCCGGGTGGCGGGGTGCGGACCGGCCGGGGTGCGGGCCGGGCGTCGCGGGGATTCGATGTGCCGAGGCATTCCCGGGCGGCGGGCGGGAAGTTTCCGGGGGGTCCGGGAAGTTCGCTCGAATGGCTGCGCGGCGCGCGCGGCCGAGTGTCGTGGCGGGTGCGGGCCGTCATCCGGATTCCGGACGCCCGCTGGCCCGTTCCGGCACCGGCCGCTACCGTGCCGTGGGCGCAGCCCCGAGACCGCCCGACGACCCGACCGGAAAGGCCGCCCACCGTGACCGACGCCGCCAGCCAGCAGCCCGCCGACGCCCCCGACGCCGAGGTGATCGCGCTCGCCGGGAAGCTCTTCGACGCCGCCCGTGCCGGGGAGACCGACACCCTGTCCGCCTACCTGGACGCCGGTGCCCCGGCCGACCTCACCAACGACCGCGGCGACACCCTGGTCATGCTCGCCGCCTACCACGGACACGCCGCCACCGTGGCGGAGCTGCTCCGGTACGGCGCCGACCCGAACCGCGCCAACGATCGCGGTCAGACCCCGCTGGCGGGTGCCGTCTTCAAGGGCGCCACGGACGTGCTCGACGTCCTGCTGGCCGGCGGGGCCGACCCGCAGGCCGGCACCCCCAGCGCCGTGGAGACCGCCCGGATGTTCGGCAAGGACGACCTGGTCGCCCGGTTCGAGGACCGCTGAGCCGGGATCGTAGGCTTTTCAACCATGAACACCACCGCCACCCGGGACGCCGGCACCGTCGAGTTCCGCATCACCGGCTACGCCCACCCCGACGCCCAGGCCCTGTCGGCGGAGGTGCAGCAGGAGTACGTGCGCCGCTACGGCGACCCGGACGAGACCGTCATGCGCCCCGCGGACTTCGAGGCGCCGGCCGGCCTGTTCATGATCGCCTACCTGGACGGCCGTCCGGTCGCCTGCGGCGGCTGGCGGGCCAAGCAGGCCGGACCGGACGACCTGCGCGACGGTGACGCCGAGCTGAAGCGGATGTTCGTGATCCCCGAGGCCCGCGGCCGCGGCCTGGCCCGCGGGGTACTGAGCCGCCTGGAGCAGACCGCGGTCGAGGCCGGGCGCACCCGCGTCATCCTGGAGACCGGCACCGAGCAGCCCGAGGCCGTTGCGCTGTACCGGTCCGAGGGCTACGCCGCGATCCGGAAGTTCGGCATCTACAAGGACCACCCGCAGAGCATCTGCCTCGGCAAGCGGCTGGCTCCGGCGGTCTGAGCGGCCGCCGCGCGGGGAAGGCTCCCGTCGGCCCGAGGAGGGGACGGATGAGCCACCGAGCACCCGATGCACCCGGAGCCGAGCGGCTCCCCGGCCTGGCCGCGCCCGGCGGGGAGCTGGACCGGCTGGTCCGGGACGGCGCGCGCACCGTCGGGGCGGGCGCCGTCTGGGCCGTCGGGGATGCCGCCGGCACGCTCGGCGGCGGCAGCCACGGCCTGCTCGGGCAGGGGCCGTACGCGCGGCTGCGGCCCGGGCCGGACACCCTGTACGACCTCGCCAGCCTCACCAAGGTCGTCGCGCTCTGGCCCTGCGTCGGGGTGCTGCGACAGTCCGGGCTGCTTCCGCTGGACGAACCGCTCGGCCACTGGTGGCCACCGTCCGCCGGACACCCCACCGCAGCGGTGACGGTCCGTCAACTCCTCGCCCACACCGCCGGGATGCTCCCGTACACCCGCTTCGAGCAGCTCTACGGGCGCGACCTCGCGGCGATCCGGGCCGGGGTCGTCGCCGCACCGCTGCACCGCCCGCCGGGCGCGGTCGTCGAGTACACCGACCGCGCCGCCGTACTGCTCACCTACCTGGTCGAGGACCTCGGCGGCGCACCGCTGGACGAGCTCGCCGAGCGCTGGGTCTGGGGGCCGCTCGGCATGGCCGACACCCGGTACGGTCCGCTCGGTGCCGCGCTCGCCGCCCGCACCGCGCCCACCGAGTACGAGCAGGGCGCCGGCGTCCACCTGTGCGGCGTCGTCCACGACCCCTCCGCCCGGCTGCTCGGCGGGGTCTCCGGCAACGCCGGGGCCTTCTCCACCGCCCGCGACCTCGCCCCCTTCCTGGCCGCGCTGCTCGCCCCGCCGCCCGGGCTGCCCTGGGGCGGGGCGTGGATCGACGAGTCGCTGCGCGAGCAGACCGGCGGCCTCGCCCCCGCCCGCGGCCTGTCCTGGCTGTGCGCCCCCGGCACCGGGCCGGCCGAAGGCACCTTCGTCCACTACGGCTTCACCGGCACCGGCTTCTGGGTCTCCCGGCGGCTCGGACGCTGGGCCGTGCTGCTCACCAACAAGGTGCACTACGACCGGGACATCCGGCGGCTCACCGAGCTGCGCAACGCCTTCCGGCAAGCGGTCTTCGGGTAGCACTCATTCGGGTGGATCAGGGGCGAACCGCCTTTCCCGGCGCCGGAGTCGCGGCAGAGTGGCCGCGGCAACGGGAACCCGGCGGAGGAGGCGCGATGACGGACACCTGGGCACTCTCGGAGGAGGAGTGGCTCGCCGGAATGGTGCGCGCCTACGTCGGGTGCAGCGTGCTGCTCACCGACGAGGCGGGCAGGGTCCTGCTGCTGAAGGCCAGTTACCGCGACCAGTGGCAGTTCCCCGGCGGCGGGATGGACCCGGGGGAGGGGCCCGCCGAGTGCGCGGCCCGCGAGCTGTACGAGGAGACGGGGCTGGTGGCCGGGCCGCTGAGGCTGCTCGTCGTGGAGTGGCGCGACGCGATCCCCGACCAGGGCGAACACGCCCACCCCGCCGTGCAGTTCATGTTCGACGGCGGGACGGTCGCGGCCGGGTCGGTGGTCCGCGCGCAGGCCGAGGAGATCGCCGACCACGGGTACTTCACCCCGGCCCGGGCGGCCGTCCTGCTGCAGCCCGGTGCGGCGCGCCGGCTCACCGGGGCCCTGGAGGCCCGGCGGACCGGCGCCGCCGCGCTGCTGCACTCCGACGGGTACGTGGGGTGACGGCCGGTCAGAGGAGCGTGCTCCAGTAGTACCAGAACCGGTTGAGGACCAGCAGCGCGATCACCGCCGCCCACAGCACCGGCAGCGCCCAGTGGTAGCGGGCCGCCTCCCGGACGACCACCCGTGCGCGCGGGCCCACCGGGATCACGCCCTCGCGCAGGTTGTGCAGCGTGGTGTACCAGAACAGCGCCACCACCGTCGCCCACACCACCATGCAGTACGGGCACAGCGCACCGATGTCGTACAGCGCCTGGTAGATCAGCCAGTGCGCGAACACCACGCCCAGCGCGGTGCCCGCGTTCAGGCCCAGCCAGAACCAGCGCCGGTACGCGGCACCGGAGAGCAGCCCCGCGCCGATCGCCGCCAGCGCACCGAACGCGGCCAGCCCGAGCAGCGGGTTCGGGAAGCCGAAGACCTCCGCCTGCTCGGTGCGCATCACCGAGCCGCAGCTGATCACCGGGTTGATGTTGCAGCTGGGGACGTAGGAGGGGTTCTCCAGGATGCGGAGCTTGTCGAAGGTCAGGACGGCCGAGGCGGCCAGCCCGACCAGCCCGCCGAGGAACAGCAGGAAGGCGTAGGCCCGGCTCGCGCCGATCGGGGCCCGGCCGGCGTCGTCGGGGGCGGAGCGGGAGGGGTGCACGGTGGTAGCGGCGGTCATGGCAGCACACTCCGGTGGCTGGCTGGGAGGAGCCGGCCCGGCCGGGAGTTCGGCCGGGCCGGGTGGTGCCGTGCGGTGTGGTGGTCCGGCCTACTGGAGGCCGGCGGCCTGCTTCACCTGGGCGGTGAACTGCTCGGGCGGGACCACGGCGTTGCCGGCGAACAGGGTGATCTGCTTGCCGTCCACCTTGACGGTCGGAGTGCCGGTCACCCCGCTGTCGTTGAACGCGTCGGCGACCTTGGCCGCCCACGGGGCGTACGTCTTGTCGGTCACCGCCTTCACGAAGGCGTCCGTCTTCAGGCCGGGCACCTGGCCGGCCAGGTCCAGGATGTGGTTGACGTCACCGAAGGCGTCCTCGCGCTCGTCCGGCTGGTTGGCGTACAGCACGTCGTGGAACGCCTTGAACTTGTCCACGCCCTCGTTCAGCGCGGCGCCGACGGCGGCCAGCGCGGTGCGCGAGCCCTTGCCGCCGAGGCCCTTGTCCAGGAAGGCCGCCAGGTGGAACTCCACCTTGATCTGACCGTCCTCGGTGAGCTTCTTGACGGTCTCGCCGTTCGCCGCCTCGAAGTGCTTGCAGACCGGGCAGCGGAAGTCCTCGTAGACCGCCATGGTGTGCGGGGCGTCGGCCTTGCCGTAGGTGATCACCGTGCCGTCCGGGCCGGAGGCGTTGGCGGGGATGACCAGCGGAGCCGTGGCGGCGGCGGAGGACTTGTCGTTCTTGTCCGAGGCCGAGCCGATCGCGACGGCGACGCCGCCCGCGAGGGCCAGCACGACGACGGCCGAGACCGTCACCACGATCCGCTGACGGCGCTTGGCGGCCTGCTTCTCGCGGCGCTGCGCCTCCTGGATCCGCTCACGGGCACTGACGCGCTTCTTGTTCTTGTCCTGGGACATGGGTGGGGAAGTCAACTCCTGTACGCGGCGCGCGGGTGCGCGCGGGAAGCCGCACCTGGTGCGGCGGGGTCGGTGAACGCGGGAGTCGTGCGCACTGCCTGCGGGCGTACCGGGGCCGTTCGGCCGGGTACGGGTGATCGGACGGGACGGTCGATCAGCAGGCAGGCGCGAAGGCGGGCGGGCCACGCCGGGGCGCCGGGCTCAGCACGACGTCCTCGCGGCGCGGCCGGGCGCGGTCCGACACCGGCAGCGGCACCCGCAGCACCGGACGCACCGGAGCCGGGATCAGCAGGACGACCAGGGCACGCAGCGGGCCGGCCAGGGACTCGCGCAGGGCGCGCAGCGCCAGGGCCAGGGCGGACAGGGCGGCATCGCCCATCCGCAGCCAGGCCGAGGCCGCCAGGGCGATCACCAGGTGCACCAGCAGGAGCAGCAGCTGGGTCGCGGCGGGCGCCAACTGTCCGACGTGGCCCAGCGGGCCGTCCAGCAGCGAGCCGTCCACCGAACCGCCGCCACAGACCAGCAGGTTCACCCCGCGTGCGGGCACCTGACCGGCCAGCACCGGCGAACAGCTGGTCTGGCCCAGGTTGAACGTGGTGTTGAGCAGCAGTTCGACCGGCACCATCACGCCGGAGATGTGCAGCATCCGCCGCTCCCCGCCGGCCAGCACGGCCGCGACCAGGAAGACGACGGCACCGGCCGAGGCCACCAGTGACAGCGGCAGCGGGCGGCCCGTGATGACCACCTGGCCCAACGCGGCCATCGGCACGGCGAGCGCGGTGAACACCGCGGCCCGCAGGGCCCTGGTCGCGTGGGAGGAGGTCGTCACGCTCCGGAGTATGCCATGGCACTCACATCCGGCACGAGGGCCCGTAGGTCCCTGTTCCGGCTGATGCGCCCTCAGTAGCCTGCGGGGTCGACGGCAGCCGTACCTGGATTAGCCTGGAAGGCGTTCCCGCCGACCCGACGAGGGGGCGAGCGCACATGACGGAACCCGAGACCACGGTGGGGCAGGTGCTGCTGGCCCGCATCGAGGCGCAGGCGGTGGTGCTGGCCGGTCTGGACGACGCCGTCCGGGCGGACGAGCCGGACGCCGTGCACCGGATGCGGGTCGCCTGCCGGCGGCTGCGCAGCGCCCTGCAGACCTTCCGGCGGCTGCTCGCCCCCGGTGCCACCGACGACCTGGTCGCCGAGCTGCGCTGGCTCGCCGCCGCCCTCGGCGGGGCGCGGGACCGCGAGGTGCTGGCCGAACGGCTGGTCGCCCAGGCCCGCGAGCTGCCCGCCGAGTGCGAGCCGCAGCGGGTCGCGGCGGCGCTGGAGCGGTGGGGCGAGGCCGAGTACCGCCAGGTCTGGCCCGAGGTGGTCGCCGCCCTCGACAGCCCTCGCCGCCGGGCCCTCGGCGAGGCCATCGCGATCCTCCTCGCGGATCCGCCGCTGCGTCCGCGCGCCGGCCGCGGCGCCGTCCGGGAGCTCTCCCGGATCGCGGCCCGGGAGCAGCGCCGCACCGCCGAACGCGTCCGCACCGCCCTCGCCGCCGCTCCCGAGGAGCGGAACGCGGCCCTCCACCAGGCCCGCAAGGCGGCCAAGCGCGCCCGCTACGCCGGCGAGACCGCCGTCCCGGTGGCCGGCGCCCGGGCCGAGCGCTACGCCCGGCGGATGAGGGCCGTCCAGGAGGTGCTGGGCGACCACCAGGACGCCGTGGTCGCCGCGAGCACCCTCGCCGCCCACGCGGCGAGCGGTGGCGAGCCCTTCGGCTACGGCGCCCTGTACGGCCGCCAGCTGGCCACGGAGGAGGCCACGCGGCGACGGCTGCCGGACGTGTGGCGGCGGGCGGGCAAGCGGAAGCTGCCCCGGTTCGGGTAGGGCCTTTCCTGCCGCCGCCCTCGCACCACCGGCCGGACCGCGGTCGGGTCCGGTGCGCGCGGGGGCCACCGCGGCACGGTGGCGGTGCTACCGGGGATCGAGCCCCGCCGCCCGGGCCGCTTCGCGCAGCAGGTCCCGGAGCATCGCGGTGGTCAGCCGACCGGTGTTCGTGTTGCGCGGGCTCACGTGGTAGCAGCCGTACATCCGCAGGTCCGGGCCGCCGTCGCGGGCCGGGAAGGCGGCCACGGCGGCGTGGCCGAAGGCGGGGCGGGGGCGGGGGACCAGCCAGCCGGCGTCCGCGATGACCGGCAGCATGGCCTGCCAGGCGAAGCCGCCGAGGGCGACGACGGCGCGTACGGTGGGTCGCAGCAGCTGGAGTTCGCGGGTGATCCAGGGCCGGCAGGTGTCGCGTTCGGCGGTGCTGGGCCTGTTGTCGGGCGGGGCGCAGCGGACCGGGTCGGTGATCCGGACGCCGGACAGCTCCAGGCCGTCGCCGTGGCGGACGGACTCGGGGCGGTTGGCGAGCCCGAGGTCGTACAGGGCGGCGTAGAGCAGGTCGCCGGAGGGGTCGCCGGTGAAGATCCGGCCGGTGCGGTTGGCGCCGTGGGCGGCGGGGGCGAGGCCGACCAGGACGAGCGGGGCGTCCGGCGGGCCGAAGCCGGGGATCGGGCGGGCCCAGTAGTCCCAGTCCTGGTAGGCGCGGCGCTTGGTCCGGGCGGTCTCCTCGCGCCACTGCACCAGGCGCGGGCAGGCCCGGCAGCCGGTGACGACACGGTCCAGCGCGGCGAGTCCGACGGCCCGGGCGGCGGCCTCGGCGGGGTGGCGGGGGTCGTCGGGGTCGTCGGCGGGGGAGGGGGGCACGGCCACGGTCGGCATGGCCAAGATCCTAGGCGCTGCGGCACGTTCGTTCCGGCGCCGTCCGGGCAGGCGTAGCGTGGAATCAGTTGCTCCGGCGGTCCCCGGCCGGTCCGGGTCGGCGGCGGCCGGGCGCGTCGGTGTGCGCACAGGCCGCAAGGAGGCCGCGATGATCGTCGATGCGGTGCTGGGTGCCCTGGGAGCGCTCGCCGGGCTGGGGGCGATCTGGGCGAGCATGAGCATCCGGGTCGTCCAGCAGTTCCAGAAGGGCGTGGTGTTCCGCTTCGGGAGGGTGCGCGACGAGGTGCGCGGTCCCGGGCTGGTGGCGCTGCTGCCGATCGCGGACCGGCTGCGCAAGGTGAACGTGCAGATCGTGACGATGCCGATCCCGGCGCAGGAGGGCATCACCCGGGACAACGTGACCGTGCGGGTGGACGCGGTGGTCTACTTCCGGGTGGTGGACGCGGTGAAGGCCACCGTCAACGTGCAGGACTACAACTTCGCGATCTCCCAGGTCGCGCAGACCTCGCTGCGCTCGATCATCGGCAAGAGCGAGCTGGACGACCTGCTGGCCAACCGCGAACCGATCAACCAGGGGCTGGAGTTGATGATCGACAGCCCGGCGCTGGGCTGGGGCATCGAGATCGACCGGGTGGAGATCAAGGACGTCGCGCTGCCGGAGTCGATGAAGCGCTCGATCGCCCGGCAGGCGGAGGCCGAGCGGGAGCGGCGGGCCCGGATCATCACGGCGGACGGTGAGTTCCAGGCCTCGGAGCGGCTGTCGGAGGCCGCGGCGGTGATGAGTGCGACCCCGTCCGCGCTCCAGCTGCGGCTGTTGCAGACCGTGGTGGAGGTGGCGGCGGAGAAGAACTCGACGCTGGTGCTGCCCTTCCCGGTGGAGCTGCTGCGCTTCCTGGACAGTGCGACGGAGGTGCAGCAGCGGAACCTGCTGACGGCCGCGGCGGTCGCGGCCGGGGCGAAGGCCGTGGAAGAGGCGGTGGAGAGCGGCGAGGTGCCGGAGGAGGCGCTCGGGCCGGACCAGCCCGGGCACGAACTCCAGCCCCTGAAGGAGGTGTTGGAGAAGTTGCCGCTGGACCCTCCGGAGTCGCCGGACGGCCGGGTCGAGCGGGGCGGCCCCACCGCGCCGGACGACGAGGCCTGAGCGTGCCGCCGGGTCTTCCGGGCGCACCGGCCCCGGTGGCGTCGGCCATCCGCGCGGACCACCATGGACGAGGGGAGGGAACCAGGTCAGGAGGCGGACCATGACCAGAGCCAGCGACATCATGCACCCGGGCGCGGAGTGCATCCGCGAGCACGAGACGCTCGCGGCCGCCGCCCGGATCATGCGGGAACGCGACGTGGGTGCCCTGCCCATCTGTGGGCCGGGCGACAAACTGCTGGGGATCGTGACCGACCGCGACATCGTGCTGCGCTGCGTCGCCGAGGGCCGCGACCCGGCGTCGGTGACGGCGGGCGAGCTGGCGCAGGGGCGGCCGATGACGGTGGAGGCGGACGAGGACTGCGAGCAGGTGCTGCGGGTGATGGAGCAGTACCAGGTGCGCCGGCTGCCGGTGATCAACCACCCGGAGCACAAGCTGGTCGGCATGATCAGCGAGGCGGACATCGCGCGCGGCCTGCCGCAGGCGCGGGTCGCCGAGTTCGTCTCGGCGGTCTGTGCGGAGGAGTCGCCCGCGGGGGCCGCCCGGGGCTGACACCGCGCGCGCCCAGGGCCGGCACCCGCTGTGGAGCCCGTTCGTGTGGCGCAACGAGCTGTACGACTGCTTCGTGGAGGTGCTCGCCGTGC
>NZ_JBHVFE010000162.1:0-17775 GCF_042801945.1 Kitasatospora sp. NPDC057542 | reverse complement strand
CCCCTGTCGGGTTCGAACCGACGACCCCCGCTTTACAAGACGAACCCGGATCATGACGGGACGTGACGCCTTATGCCGCGTGGCGCTGAACCTGCAGGTCAGCGCCACGCAGCAGGTTCCCTAGTCCATGCTGCAACGGCTTTCTGCCACCGCGTCCGCTCACGCGGCGCTCACGCCGGAGGGCCGCATAGCTTTTCCGTCGCCCACCACGAGTCACCCCGGCGCCCCGCCTCCGGTCAGTCGTCGCCGTAACGCCCCCACATCGAACAGGCAGAAATTCCCCGCACGCCACGTCGGCATCCGATTAACTGGTGAGCTTCTCAACTGCATGCATCATTCGCCTGAATGACCGACTATTCCTCGCCGCCACATCCAGATCAATCAAGGATGAGAATTTCGCTTGATGGAGAGTCTCTTTGTACGACTCGTTCATCATCAGCTCCAGCTGCTTCTTGGCGTTCCTCTTCGATTCTGGATTGGGTGGCGAAGTCGCGTCGCTGCGGACAGATGAGTGGCAGCGGAGAGACTCTGCAGCTGCTAGGAACCACGCCTCATATTCATGAAACGCAATCACAACTTCTACCGGAACTGAAAATGCGCCCGGCTCAGGGGATATCTGGCGAGCCAGCTCTACGGGGCATTGCACGTCATCGTCATCCCCGTCGCGGACAATTAGCACTCCGCCGGCTCTACCCCGAACGCGAACCTCCTGAAGGCGCACCGCCTTGTCCAACTCTTCGCGCTTGCGCATTTTTCCAGAGTCGAGCCGAAAGGGCTGTGCGACTTCAATGAATATCCCGAGCTTTTCGCCGATTCGAGTGATCAGTTGCCGCACGGCCGCAACCTCGCCATGGCCTTCAACGATCGGGGCTATGATTGGAGAGTAATTCACTGGGATGCCGCCGGAAGAAGTTGGTCGTTGCGAAGCAGTTCGCCAGGGGTGTATAGGTGTTCGCGTAGCGCCACAGCGCCCGCTTCATCCAACTCGCCAATGTGAGTCTCGCCACCAATAGATCGCACCGCGCGAATCTCTTCCAGGCTGAAGTCATTCCGATCTAGCAGATCGGGGCTATGGCTGGTCACAATCACTTGACGACGCTCAGATGCATCGCGGAGCGCATCAAGAAGCACGCCTGCAGCAGCAGGGTGAAGCGCACTCTCTGGTTCCTCAATTCCAACTGTGCTGAGAGTGGATCCGGTTCCAGCAAACAAAGATACGAGGACTCCAAGCGCGCGGAGCGTACCATCAGAGACTGATTGCGCCTGAAATCTCCACGCGTTCTTCGCCCCCGGGACATCTTGGCTAAATACAAGGGTTTCCCAGTTGCCCAGCTCGGAACGGGATACACCTTGGATACCGGGGACAATGTTCTGCAGATAGCTCTCAATACGCGCCTTGTCTGCAGAACCCTGATCACTGCGCTCTAGCCTATGCAGCACGCTGGCAATATTAGCCCCATCGCGGTGGAGGAAATCTCCGGCATCCGGCGTCTGAGGCTGGCGTATCACATCAGGATTCAAACTGAAAACGCTAATCCCAGCCAGTCCGTCAAATACAGGCCGGAAAGAGTCAAGCCCTGCCGCAGACACCAGATATAGGCGCTGCTCGCTTACTGGCGGCATGACAGGTTCGCTTTGCTCGGCCAGAACGCCATTCTCGACCCTAAAGTACGCCTCAACAGGAAGCGGGCTATCCTCGGATGGGAGCTGATTCCAGACCCTGCAATACTCCTTCGAGATTCGGAAGCCTCCACCCTTGACCGCACCTACCTCAAACCCATACTCCCCAGAGAATGCAGGGCTCTCAAATGAAAGGTCGATCGAGAAATGCGTCGGGTGACCCGTGGATCGCCGTCGGACTTCTGCCACCCCGCCACGCGTACGGAGCGCTTGGTCGAGGGACGTTTGCAGCGACTCGGACACAAGGCGTAGGGCATCCAAGAAGTTGCTTTTGCCAGAACCGTTGGGGCCCACGAGCAGCAGGAGCCGACCCAACTGCACGTTGGCCGAAGCGATGCTCCTGTAGTGCCGTAGCCGGACGCGGGTCAACAAGAAGTAGTTGTGCTGCATGAGATCAGTCTGGCATCGCATCGGTGGGATCTTCGAGACCCTAGCCGCTACTACTTAGCACTCGTAACACGATCTTGCTGATCGTTTGCTGATGCGCACGGCTGCTGTGACGCCCCGTCTGTTCGCGATGGCATGAGCAGGAGCACTGGCTCATAGGTGCCGAGCTGTGGGCCCCGGCCGAGCGCTTGTCGCCAGCCCGGCCGAAACGTGCCTGGCCCTCCTCACCTGCGTCTGCTGATGGCAGCACTCGTATACGGATGAGCAGTCTCGACGGCGTGGTCACAAGCGACAGACCAGGAGCCCACCGAGGCATTCGATCTTGAACAGCCCGTCCCTCCTGATCACGGCAGTAACGATCTCTTCAGCCCGGCTGACGGTCTCGTGGAACGGGACACCGGCTTGGTCGGCCCACGCCTCATAGGAGGCGAGGTGGGCCACGATTGGTGAGGGGTCGGTGAGCTCGATGGTGCCGGGCAGGTTCCGGACTCGGATGTCCTTGAACGCCGTCGTGAGGTAGCCGGAGGCCTTCTCCAGTGAGAAGCGGGAGCTGAGGGAGACCCGTGCCGGCCCCTCGGGAACCCCGAGGACGTCGCCGGCGGCTCGGGCCCAAAGTTGATCCAGATCCTGTTTGTCAGTTTCGCTGTTGGTCGAGGCGATGAGCACGCCGCCAGGCCGGAGGACGCGGGCCAGTTCCTTGATCGTGGCCTCGATGTCGCCGACGTGGTAGAGCATGTGCAGGGCCAGCACGGCGTCGGCGCTGTCGTCGGCGAAGGGCAGAACCTGGGCGTCGGCGACCACGACCGGCTTCGCGACGTCGGCGAGGATGCCCGCCGAGATGTCCATCCCGACGACCTGAAGGTCTGGGCGGTCCTTGTGCAGGCGGCTGACGAACTTGCCGTTGCCGCAGCCGACGTCGAGGACGATCCCGCTCGTACCGGCCAGCTCTTCGACGACGAGCCCGGGCAGGTCGTACTGCGGCTGCTGCCACCGGTAGATCGACTGGCGGGCGGCCAGGTGGCGTCCGTCGGCGTAGGCGCTGTTCGCGAGGATCGCTTTGTCGGCGACTGCGGCGTCCTGCTGTGCGGTGTTGCTCGTCACTGGGGCAGCTCCGGAGGGTTCGTGAGTGCGGGTCGAGAGCAGGCTTCTCTGACATTCTCACGGAGACTCAGGGCAATCGGGGAGCCTGCGTAGGCAGGCCCGGCGAGACGAGTACTCAGCGACCGAAGGCGGCTGGAGATGCTCGCTGTTCGCCGCTCCGGTGCGGCGTCCAGCACCACCGAGAGCTTCTCCTGCACGCCGTCGAGGTCGCCGTGGGCGAGGTGGGCGTTGGCGAGGTCAAGGCGGGCGGCCAGCAGGTCGCCAGAGGACTGTTCCTGCTGCGGTCCGGACTCATACAGGGCGATGGCCCTGTAGGACGCCTCGATGGCGCGGTTCACATGCGACCGGGTACCCAGGGCAAGGAGGGCGGTGCCCGCATAGGTCCACTGCTTGGCCTCGGGGAACGTGAACACGCCGGGAAGATCCACGGCGGCTACTGTGCTCCGCGCCGCCTCGGCAGCTTCCACGGCTCGTAGCGCGCTCGCGGTGTCGCCGAGCGCGGCGGTGGCACGCGCTTCGAGGCTGAGCAGGCGGGCTGCGATCGTCCCGCTGTCCGCGTACGGCAGTCCGGCTCTGGCCAGCTCGGCGGCTTGGCGGTGCTCCTGCTGCCAGTAGGCGATCAGGGACTGGACGGATCGGATCCAGGCCCGGAGACCGTTGTGGCCGGCTGACTCCGCGCAGCGCCAGGCCGTTCGCGAATGCGTAGCCGCAGCTGCGTACTGGCCGAGGTCGAGGGCGACATGGGTCGCCAGGCCACAGAGGCGTCCAGCCTGCAGGTAGAGACGGCTTGTCTGGTGGGGGTGTTGGCGGCCTCGGAGTAAGTCGAACACTCCTCGCCGGAGGGCTCCGATGTCGTGGAAGAGCTCGGATACCGGCTTGCTCACGTAGTCCCCTGCCAGCCTCGCGATGTCCGCGTCGATTTGTTCAAGCAGCGTGTCGTCCACGTTGGACGTGCTCGCGAAGCGAAGGAAGACCGCGGACTCTGCCGAGTCTGCTGCCACGGCCACTACGAGATCGTTGTCGCGGTCCGTACGTCGGGCAGGCACACGAGGCGCGGCCTCGCAGACGCTGCTGGGCGGTGGAACTGCTTCGGTGGCTGCAGGGGGTGCTGCCAGCAAGTCGGCCAACTGGTCGACCGAGAGTTCCAGGACGCGGGCGAGCTTCGGCCGCATCCAGGGCTGTGGGGCACCCCTGCCGCTCTCCCACCGCCCCACGGTCGTACGGTCCACATCGAGGGCTTCAGCCAGGGATTCCTGGGTGTGGCCAACCACCTCCCTGCGCTGGATCAGCCGGGACCTCCTGGATGCCATCCCGCGTCCTCCAGAGGTACGTCAGTTCGTCTGCAGCCATAAAAGGCCAGGTCATGCCCGGGTTTGCAGCACGGATGCCTCATTGCCGCCTCAATTCTGCTCTGGTTCACCGTCGTTGGAGGCGGTTCTGTAGATACCTGCCGGGTGAATCCCGGCGCGAATCGGCCCGCTGCCGACCTCGTCCCGGTGAAAGGTCCGCGCTCATGTCCGTCTCCACTCGGTACGCCACTGCCCCTGCCCCGTTCGGCTTTCGCGTGCTGCCCAGTGCCGAGGCCGTGCCGGACGCCCGGCGGCGGGTGATACGGACCGTGCGCGGCTGGGGCCTGCCGCTGGCGGAAGACGCTCTCCGCGATGTCGAGTTGCTGTCCAGCGAGCTAATCACCAACGCCGTGTCCCACACCCATGCCCCGTGCGTCGTGTGCGTGTCCTGGGACGGTGAACGACTGCGCGTCGAGGTGACGGACGTCGGCCACGAGCTTCCGGCTGTCGGCGGGATCGATCTCGACGCCACCGACGGGCGAGGGCTGTTCCTGGTGGCCGCGCTCGCGACGAACTGGGGCGCCGAGCCGGACCCCGCCGGCAAGCGGATCTGGTTCGAGGTCGACACCACCGCCGCCGTCTCGGGCGACGAGCGACTCACCGCGCTGGTGAGGGCCGCGGCCCCGAAGGCACGGGCCGTCGTCCCGACCAGTGTCTGACAAGACTTCCTCCCGCCCCGGCGCGGGCTTGGGGGATGCAGGTGGCCGCGCTGGTCAACAGCCACGCGGCAAGAGCACCTGAGGTTCCTTGCCAACGGCTTGCCCTGGCAACGGATCCATCGCTGCACCCACGACGGGGCCGGACAGTCGGCCCGCCCCATGAAACCGAAGGAGTGCTTCATGCCCGAGAACCTGACGACCGGCACCGAGCTGGAGGGCGACGGCCTGCTGGTCGCCCGTACGAAGGTCGCCGCGGCCCGCTCGCGTGGCGAACAGCCGTCGGACGGCGGCTCCACCGGCCGAACCGACACCAACGACTGACGGCTGCATCACGATGACCGCCGAGCACCTCTCGGTGGTTGAGCGCCTGGGCGGGGATGACTTCCTCGCCCAGACGCTCGGCCGCAGCTTCAAGGTCGCACGCGGCGAAGCCGCGTCGCTCGCCGGGCTGATGAGCTGGGATGACCTCAACGCCATCCTGACCCATCACCGGTTCGAACCCCCTCGCTTCCGCCTCGCCGCCAACGGGGAGCAGGTGCCCGCGCACACCTACTCCCGGCCGATCACCACCCGGCGGAGCACCGTCTGGCACCAGCTCCAGCCCTCCGAGTTGCACCAGCGTCTCGCCGAGGGCGCCACGCTGGTCCTGGACGCCGTCGACGAACTCCACCCCGGTATCGGTGCTTTGGCCGGCCAGCTGGAGCGCTGGCTGCGAACCGGCGTGCAGGTCAACCTGTACGCCTCCTGGACCGGCACCGAGGGCTTCGGCATCCATTGGGACGATCACGACGTGGTCGTCGTCCAGCTCGACGGCGCCAAGCGCTGGCGCATCTACGGCCCCACCCGCACAGTGCCGATGCATCGCGACGTCGAGACGCCCGAGCCGCCGCCCGAAGAGCCGATCGCCGATCTGGTCCTCACCGCCGGCGATGTGCTCTATCTGCCTCGGGGCTGGTGGCACGCCGTCGCCGCCTCCGAGGGCCAACACTCGTTGCACGTCACGTGCGGGCTGCAGAGCACGACGGGTGCCGACTTGATCACCTGGCTGTCGGAGATGTTGCGTGCCCACGAGGCTGTCCGGGCGGACATTCCCCGCTTCGGGGCCGCCGTGGAGCAGCGCGCCTTCCTCAACACGATCGGCAACCTCATCGCAGAAGAGCTGGCGAGTGACGACCTGATCGCCCGGTTCTCCTCCGCTCGCGACGCCACCGAGCGAGCCCGGCTCGCGCCGTCGCTGCCCCACATCGCGGCAGCCCCGCCGAATGCCGACCTGCGGGTATGCCTGGTTGTCACGCGGCCCGCGCTCACGACCGTGTCCGACGACACCGTCCGGCTGACCGCCGGCGGCGAGGAGTGGACGTTCGCCGCCAAGGCCGAGCCGATGCTCGCGCTCCTCGCCGACGGGGAACCTCACCGGCTGGCCGATCTCGCTCAGGCCGCAGGCATCACTCTCGGCCAGGCGGCCGGTGTCGTGACGGAGCTGGTTGACGGCCAGGCCGCCGCGATCGGAGGTACGCGATGACGGCCCGGCTGGGCCTCGGCACCTACCGCTGCCTAGATGCGGCCGAGGCCGCGCTGATGGCGGCCTCCCGTGGTGCCGACTGGGTGGACACAGCGCCCAACTACGCAGGCGGCCGGGCGGAGGCGTCACTCGCTGTGGCGCTGGCTGCCTACCCGGATCTGCGCGTGTCCACGAAGGTGGGCTTCGTCCCAGTCGGCGCCAGGCACGTCGGAGTACGAGTCGGTGCCCTGTCCGCGGCGGATGCCAAACACGGGCACTGCCTCGCCCCGGACTACATCGCCTGGCAGCTCGCGCGCAGCAGGCTCATGCTCGGCCGGGTACCCGACCTGGTGTTCGTGCACAACCCCGAGCACGCCTGCCCGGACGGCGGGATCACCGGACGGCTCTACAACGCCTTCCTGGCTCTGGAGGAGGCGTGCAGCCAACAGATCATCAGCGCCTACGGAGTGGCAACCTGGCGCGGTTTCAGCAGCGGCCTCTTTGACGTGCCCACGCTGGTCGAACTCGCGACCAAGGCGGGCGGGCCGAGTCATCACCTGTGGGCCATCCAGCTCCCGGTCTCCCTCGTCCACCTCGCGCCCGTTGCCCAGGCTCTCGACGGCCGCGGTCCGTTAGCCGACGCCCTGGCCGCGGGACTGGAGGTGTTCACCTCCGCCCCGCTTCACGGCGGTGAGATCCCCGGCCTGGTGACCCCGGAACTGTCCGAGCTGATCACTCCTGGCAAGACCCCTGCCGAGACCGCCCTCGCCGTCGTTGCTTCAGCCCCAGGGGTGAAGCGCGTGCTCCTGTCGACGGGAAACCCGGAACACTGGATGCGGGCCGCCGAAGCCGTCGGCCAACCGCCGTTGTCTCCGGACGTACTCCGAAGGGTCGTTGATGTACTCGGAACCTGAGCCGGACACCGCCAAGCGGATGCGCGGGATGCACGCCACAGCAGCAGCGGTGCTCGACGCGACGCCGATCGGCTCGCGCGAAGCGTGGGGCTGGCGCGGGCGCACCCTCAGCCGCCCGGTTGCCACGGCGTCCGGCGAGGGCTGGCTCCGCCTCGTGTCCGCCCCGGCCGACAAGGCCGGCGGAAAGCTCTGGGAGGGACCTCAGGAGGCGGAACGGCGCATGCCTCCTGAGGTCCCCAGGCCGCGCCTGCGGGAGTGGCGTACCTGGACCGTGGGTGAGCACGGCTACCTGGCGGAGCTGTACGACAAGATCGCCGCCTCCACCGTCACTACCCACGAGCCAATCCTCCGGGAAGCACCTGACCTGGACGACGCCTGGTGGGACTCGCTCAGCACCGCCCTCGACGCCATTGCCACCGTTCCCAGCGACCGGGTGGCGGTCCGGCAGGAATACTTGGACCGCGCCATGCCCCAGTACCTGGGCATCCCCGTCAACACCACCGTTCCCGCCTGGGCGACGGCCCACGGCGACCTGCACTGGGCCAACCTCACGAGCCCTACGCTCACCGTGCTCGACTGGGAGGGCTGGGGCGTCGCGCCCGCAGGCTACGACGCAGCTCTCCTATACGCCTACAGCCTCCTCGTCCCGGAGACTGCCGCCGAGGTCCACCGCCGCCTCGCTCACGTCCTCGCCACCCCAGCCGGGCGCTTCGCTGGACTGGTCGTCATCACCGAACTACTCCAAACCACCACGCGAGGCGACGGTCTCGACCTCGAGGGGCCCCTGCGTACGTGGCTCTCGGAGATCACCGGATGAGAGCACCTCTGCGAACGGCGCAGGCGCCACGACGGCCGTTCTCGCCATCGGCGACGCTCTGGAACCCTCACTTCGCCGGCCGAGATCGAGCGGTGACAGTTGCCATGGAGATCTTTCGCAACACCACCGAAGGCAAGGTCGGTGCAGCGTAGCCTGCAGATGTGACAGATCATCACGTGCCAGCAGTCTCAGCCCCAGGACCGCCTGACTTCCAACTACATACGCTCGGGTGGCGCGCCTTCCAGGACTTAGTGGCAATGATCTTCCGCGAGGTGATTGGGCAATTCTTTCAACCCTTCGCGGACAGTGCGGATGGCGGAAGGGACGGCTCCTTCTATGGCGAGTGGAGAAGTCATCCCGGCGCCATGTCGGAAATACCTCCAGGAACTGGCGCTTTCGTGATCCAGTGCAAGCATACTAATCGCGACTCCACGGTAACCGCTGCGAGCCTTCGGGACGAATTTGCCAAGGTCCCACGACTTGTACAAGCCAACCTGTGCGAGACATATATCCTGGTCAGCAACGCGCGACTCAGCGGCAACGCCGAGGAAGCAATCGTTAACAGGTTGAGAAAATTGGGGGTGAAATATCCCCTAGTTCTTGGCGGGCGCTGGTTAAACCAAACAATTGCCGCAAACCCGCGCCTTCGGATGCTAGTCCCACACACATATGGGCTGGGTGACCTGTCGCAAATTATCGACGGACGAGCTTACGCCCAATCGCGCGCCTTCCTTAATTATCTAAGCGACGACCTGTCAACATTTGTCGCCACGAGGGGCTACTATCGCGCCACTGAATCGCTTTCCGCCGAAAACTTTGTCTTGCTCCTCGGCGAGCCTGCGGTCGGCAAGTCAGCAATCGCAGCAGCTCTAGCTGTCGCCGCGATTGATAATTGGGGTTGCAATGTCGTGCTCGCAGGCAGCGCCATTGAGGCAGTGGAGCACTGGAACCCCTACGAGCCTAATCAATTCTTCTGGATCGACGATGCTTTTGGCTCCGTCAGGCACGAGCGAGGAATGACAGACGAGTGGTGTCGTAGACTTCCGAAGATAATGGCCGCCGCAAGCATGGGGGCAAAGTTCGTCTTGACCTCGCGAGATTATATCTACAAGGAAGCTCGCAGATACCTCAAGGAGTACTCTTACCCGCGCTTTCGGGAGGGCAAGGTCGTCGTAAGCGTGGAGGATCTGGACTACGTTAGCCGCCAGCAGATACTCTACAACCATCTTCGAATGGGTGATCAACCGCCGCGGTTCTTGTCGTGGATCAAGCCACACCTAGAAGTAGCCGCTTCGGTCGAGCCGTTTCGCCCGGAGGCGGCACGACGCCTGGGATCTTCAAGATTCACCCAAGGCTTGTGTATCACGCGGAGACCCGTTCAGGAGTTTATGGCGGACCCGGGATCTTTCCTTCGGGACGTATACGCCGGCATGGAGCGGTCTCATATTGGCGCTCTGGCCCTCGTCTACATGGCCGTCAATCTTCCCAGCCCCATCCATCTAAGCGATTTCCAGTCCGCCGCCCTTACTAGAATCGGGTGCTCATCCGCCAGCGCCCTCCAATCGCTCTCGCAATTGGAGGGAACATTCCTGCGCTACGGAAGCTCCGATTCCGACGGAGGCGCGGACTGCTGGTCTTTTCGACATCCAACGCTACGCGAGGGGTTCGCCGCCTTGATGGCGGAGGATCCCACCATGTTGGATCTCTTCATTGAAGGGATCCAAGATGCCTCTGGGTTGTCGCGCCTTGACGCGCTCAACGGAAAATCCGTGGGTACGCTCGTTAGGATTCCACCCAAACTCTACCCCCGCCTTTCCGAGATCCTTTGCCAAATTCGACCGACTACCCAAGACCATAGGTCTTGGAGCCAGTATTGTCGATTTCTCGCATACCGTTGCAGCGACGGCTTCCTCACGCTGCACATGGCGCGAGATTGGTCCCTGGTCGAGGTATTGCTGAAAATTAGGCCGATCCTAGCGCTTTCCCCAGAGGTTGATGTACTCGCCAGACTACGGACCGCAGGAATTCTCGACGAGCACACAAGGCATCGCGCACTGAAGGAAATCAAGAGGATTACGGAAGAGTTTCCCGATGGATCATGGTTCGACTCTCCCGACTTTCGACTACTGATGGATCCGGGTGAGCTAATGGCCATTTCGCTCTCGGCTCGCAGATCCATCATCCCGCGCCTCGGCGAAATTTTGAGAGATTGGTCCGATCGGGCTCCCCAGGATGGCGACGCCACCTCCCATTATCGCCCTCTCTGCGAATCTTTCTACGCTTTTCAGGAGCTCATGAGATCGGATGACTCTGCGGTGTGGGAGCTCGAGAAGGCGCTCAGAGCTATCGACGAGATCAGCCGCCCTGAAAAGTTCAAGAATCAACAGTTTCTCACTCAGTCCGGCGTCCTCCACTCACCTAACGAGGAGGATCTCCATCCTGGATCAGTAGCTTCTCGCAGCACCTTCGACGATTTGTAGCAAGCAGGCTCTAATGCCGCAAACTGTCCAATCAGGCAAATGGCATGAGTTCGTCGCTATACCTCTGAATCAGTCCCAGCCGCCTGTGCCGCCCACTGCCAGAAAGCCTCCGTCGGCTCAGGCGATGGCGACGGCTGACGACGCCGAAGATGGCAGGCAGGGCAGCGCCGCCCGGCTGGTGGCTACCCGCCCTCGCCTTCCTGCGCGTGCCACATGCGTGCGAATGCCGTAGGACCGTAGTACGCGACAACTTGCTCCGCCCCGAGGGCGCGGGCCGGGGTAAGGATGACTTACCCCACAACTTGCTCCGCCTGCGGCATCAGTCCGGTCACTCCCGGCGGCCTGTCCATCGCGGTGCTCCTGAACAACAGGACGGCGTTGCAGTCGTCCCACTCGTTGCATGGCTGGTCAGGGTGGTACGGGTGGTGATCCAGGGACGGTAGGACTCGTTGCGGGGAAGCGACCCGTCCCCGCCCTGAGCTGGGCGGGGACGGGTGGTACGGGTGGTGGTGGGTCAGGTGCCGGTAGCGAGTTGCTCGACGGGCTCCGGGCAGTAGCGGCTCCAGGGGTCGACGAAGCTGTTGCGGGTGAAGCCCTTGCGCTGGGTGTCGCGGTCGAAGCGGATGTTCGCCGAACTGATGCCGTAGTCCTTGAGCAGGAGCTGTAGGCCGCGCGCCGTCAAGCCGTTGATGCCGTACTCAGCCCAGGGAGCCTCGCTGTCGGCGTTCAGGGCGGTCAGGAGGTGCTCGGTGGACAAGGCGTCCGGGTTGCCGCCTGCGGTGAAGACGCGCCTGATGTCGGCCAGGATCCTGGTCTTCAGGCCGCCGTCCTCGTCCTGGCCGGACTCGTGCGCGGTCATGGCGCGACAGGCCGCGCGGGCGCGTGCGGGCCAGTCGCCCCCGGCGAGGTCGGCGACCGACACCAGGGGCTCCCAGGTGTCGGCCGCACGGTCCTCGACCGGCATCGGCGGCTCCATGTCGGCTGCCGTGTCGGTCAAGGGTGCCAGCCAGGCCCGGAGGCCGTTGCGGGTGCGGTGCAGGGCCGGGGTGTCGCGCTTGGAGCGGAACGCAGCGACCTGCTCGCCCGGTGCGCGGCGGCGCATGCGGATGACCACCGAGCGGTCCATGATCGTGTCCGGGAGGTCGCCGATCCCGGCCAGGGCCGCCATGGCGAAGGTGGGGAACTTCATCGGCTTGTGGTCGGGTCCGGACACCCGCAAGGTGGGCCGGTTGCGCTGGTGACCGGCGTTGAGCAGACCGCGCAGGTCCTCGTTCTTCTCCGCGGCCTTGATGCTGCCGAACAGGGTGTCCGCCTCGTCCACCAACAGGGTAGGCGGCTTGTCGGTGATCGACCGGAAGATGGCGGCCGGGGTGGCGTTGACCGTGATCAGCGGGTCGTGGACCGTCTCGGTGATCACGTCGAGCAGCCGGGACTTCCCGCACCGCTTGGCCGGGCCGATCACCGCCAGACGCGGCGCGTGCTGCCACGCGGGCTGCAAGTGCGTGGCAGCCACCCACAGGGTCACCGCGTCCAGCGCGTGGGCGGACGGCAGAATAACGAACCGGGCGATGGCTGACCGTAGTTCGGAAAGCAGTTCCGCGCCCGGGGTGGGCGGGCTGACCGGACTGACCGGGTCAGTGACCGGCTCGGTGGTGACCCGGTCGGTCAGGGCACCGGGCTCCCGGTCAGTCCAGTCGGTCAGTACGTCGTTCTGACCGACCGCCGATCGGTAGTGACCGGGTTGACCGGGGATGGCAACGGCGGGCCAGCCCTCCGCCGGGTCTCCCGACGCAGGCTGGCGGGAAGTAGAGTTCACGGTGAAGCTCCTCGCTGGTGCGCACGACCTCGACCGTCGCGCTGCCACCGGTTGAACTGATTCGCTGATCTGGGGACTTCGCCCGGCCCTCGGTGTTCGTAGCACCGAGGGCCATCGCATTCCCGGCCTGCCGAGCCGACGAGCCGACTTGGCTCAACTCGCAGGCGGGTGGAGTGCGTTGCGCCGGTTTGCGACCGGCGGGCGACGCGACGATACGACCGCCCTGACGGAAGATCCACCGCTCCGGCGGCAGTCCTCTCACGGCAGACAAACTCGTGGCCCGACCTGCGGCCTTGTCGTCACGCAGCCGCACCGTCCGGCGCGACGTCGATGCTCAGCAGCCGCAGGAGGTCTGCAGTGATCACCCGGTACTTCTTGCCCAACCGCAGCACGCGGCACGGGTAGGCGTCCCGCCTCGCCAGCTCGTAGCCCTTGCTGCGGCCAAGGCCGATGGCGCGGTTGGCGGTGTCCAGGTCGATGGCGGCCGGCAACGCGAGCAATTCCGCCCGGCTCATGCCCGTGAGCTCCTGGTTGCCCGTCTCAGTTCGCACGGCTGTCTCCATTCACAGGGGGCGAGCCCCGGTCTCGGCCCCGGCAAGTCCGGGATCGAGGAGCAGCTTGCATCGCAATAAAGTGTCGATATGACACACGATGAAGTGGAATCTTGGTCGGCGCAGGTCACGAGAACCGTGATCGCCGAGGTTCGTAAGTGCCGGAAGGAGCTGGGCATGACCGCGCAGGACCTGGCCGACGCCTGTGACGAGCTGGGCCACCCCATCCCGCGCAACGTCATAGCGAACTGGGAGTCCGGGCGCCGGCTGACCCTCACCGTCCCGGAGCTGCTCGTGCTCGCCAAGGCAGTCGACACGCCGCCGGCCGCCCTGGTCTTCCCGCTCGGCGGGAGCACCAACGTGGACTGCCTCCCGCACGAGAGCCGAGACCCGTGGACGGCGTTCAGCTGGTTCACCGGCGAGGACCTGGGCTTCGGCGACGCGGCCGTGTTTCGCGAGTACGCGGACGTCGAGCACCGCATCCGGACCGGACACCACGACGCCTGGCAGCTCCAGTTCTCCAGCGCGAGGGAGGACTGGCCGCACGGCGCCGAACCCAAGTTCGGCCGTCTTGTGAAGGCCGTTCGCTCGGAGCTCGTGCCGATCCGACACCGCATGCGCAAGCTGGGGCTGACTCCCCCTCCGCTCCCCAGCCACCTCGCATTCCTCGACACCGACCACAAGGACGACCAGTTGAAGGAGGGAACCCCGTGAAGGGCTCCACCTACCACCGCTGCTACTGCCGGGACGCCGACACGGGCAAACCGCTCGGCAAGGCGTGCCCGAAGCTCAGCAGCCGCAAGCACGGCTCCTACGCGGTCCGCCAGGAGCTGCCCAACCGCGAGGACGGCTCACGCCGGTCCTTCAACCGCTCCGGCTACGAGTCCCGCAAGGCCGCTCAGGCCGACCTCGACCAGGTCCGCGAGCTGCTGCACATCCCCGACTCGGACGACCCCGAGGGCCTCGCGCAGATCGCCGATCTGCTGGAGAAGGTCGCCCACGAGAAGGCCCCCGTGCCCGATGTCGAGGAGACCAGGCGCCGGCTCGCATCCGGGCAGGACCTACAGAACCGGCTCACCGTCGGCGAGTGGCTCGACCAGTGGCTGGCGGGCAAGCGCGGCCGCCAGACCGCGATCAGCCGCGACGAGAGCAGCATCCGGCTCTACATCAAGCCGCGGATCGGCCACATCCGGCTCGACCGCCTCCGGGTCCGGCACCTGGAGGAGATGTTCGCGGCCATCGAGGAGGCGAACATCGAGATCGCCGAGGCGAACGCCCAACGACAGGCCGCCATCGACGAGCTGGCGCAGATCCCATGGAAGGGACGGGAGTTCCGCGCGCAGCGCAAGGCTCTCAAGGCTGCCATCGCCGAGATGGAGCCGTTCCGCCGGACCGTCAGCGCAGCAGCCTGCCAGCGGATCCGCTCCACGCTCCGGGCTGGCCTCAACGCCGCGATCCGGCGGCAGATCATCACCTTCAACCCGGCCTCCCACGTCGAGCTGGAGTCCGCGAGGCGACCCAAGCCGCTCGTGTGGACCGAGGAGCGGATAGAGCACTGGGAGCTCACCGGCGAGCGGCCGTCCCCGGTGATGGTCTGGACGCCGGAGCAGACGGGCCTGTTCCTCGACCAGGCCGCCGGGGATCGCCTGTACGCGCTGTTCCACCTGGTCACCTTCCGAGGGCTCCGGCGCGGTGAGGCGTGCGGTCAGCGCTGGGCTGACACCAACCTGAAGGCTGGGCTCCTCACCGTGGCCAAGCAGCTCGTTGTGGACGGCTGGACGGTCTACGAGGACGACCCCAAGACCGACGCGGGCGCCCGCACGATCGCGCTCGACTCCGAGACGGTCGCCGTCCTGGCGGCGCACCGCGAGCGACAGCGAGCCGATCGCGAGCAGTGGGGCGACGCCTGGGTCGAGACCGGCCGGGTCTTCACCAAGGAGAACGGCGAGTGGCTGCACCCGACCGCTGTGACCGACCGGTTCCGCGGGCTGGCCGAGGAGGCCGGCCTGCCGCCGATCCGGCTGCACGACCTGCGGCACGGCGCGGCCACGCTCGCTCACGCGGCGGGTGCGGACCTGCACTCGATCAAGGAGATGCTCGGCCATTCCTCGATCGGCATCACCTCGGACACGTACACGACCTTGCTCCCGCAGGTCGACCGGGCGATTGCTGAGGCGGCAGCCCGGCTCGTACCCCGGGCGAACAGGCCGCGCAAGGATGCCCAGTCCACGGCAGCCACCCAGCCCACCACGCCATCCGCTCACGCATCGCTCACGCAAACGGCCTCGGACGAGAAGTCCGAGGCCGGTGGTCAAGCTTCCAGAAGGCCAAACCTGCAGCTCATCCGGGGTGGTGCCGAGAGCCCCCTGTCGGGTTCGAACCGACGACCCCCGCTTTACAAGAGCGGTGCTCTGGCCAGCTGAGCTAAGGAGGCACGGTGGCCGTCCGCGATGGATCACGGCGGCACCGGGGGCAGTCTACCGGGCCCGGGTGACGGGATGGGGGGATATCCGGGGGTTGGTGGGATGGATGGGCGTGATGGAACCGATGCCGAAATCGGGTCGGGTGGGGGCTGACAAGCGGCGGATGCGCAGGTAGCGTCGCCGGGAGCCGGCTCGTGCAGTGGTTCAGACCACTGACGGGTCGGCGGAGCACAACAGACCCCCTTTACTCGGATCGTCCGGCACGTTCCTGCCGGTGAAGGAGAACAACGACCATGGCTTCTGTCACGTACGACAAGGCGACCCGCGTCTACCCCGGGGCGGACAAGCCCTCGGTGGACGCGCTGGACCTGGAGATCGCGGACGGCGAGTTCCTCGTGCTGGTCGGCCCCTCGGGCTGCGGCAAGTCGACCAGCCTGCGCATGCTGGCCGGTCTGGAGGACGTCAACACCGGTGCGATCCGGATCGGCGACCGCGACGTCACCCACCTGCCGCCGAAGGACCGGGACATCGCCATGGTGTTCCAGAACTACGCGCTCTACCCGCACATGACCGTCGCCGACAACATGGGCTTCGCGCTCAGGATCGCCGGCGTGAACAAGGCGGAGATCCGCACCAAGGTCGAGGAGGCCGCGAAGATCCTCGACCTCACCGCGCTGCTGGACCGCAAGCCGAAGGCGCTCTCCGGCGGTCAGCGCCAGCGCGTCGCGATGGGCCGCGCGATCGTCCGCCAGCCGCAGGTCTTCCTGATGGACGAGCCGCTGTCGAACCTGGACGCCAAGCTCCGTGTCTCGACCCGCACCCAGATCGCCGGCCTCCAGCGCCGTCTGGGCATCACCACGGTGTACGTCACCCACGACCAGACCGAGGCGCTCACCATGGGCGACCGGGTCGCGGTGCTCAAGGACGGTCTGCTCCAGCAGGTCGACACCCCGCGCACCATGTACGACAAGCCCGCCAACCTCTTCGTGGCCGGCTTCATCGGCTCGCCGGCCATGAACCTGGTCGAGGTGCCGCTGGTGGACGGCGGCGTGAAGTTCGGCGGCTCGGTCGTCAACATCTCCCGCGAGGACCTGGCCGGCGCCGGCACCGACAAGACCGTGACCGTCGGCATCCGCCCCGAGCACTTCGAGGTCGTCCCGTCGGGCGGCATCGAGGGCGTCGCGGTGACCGTCAACGTGGTCGAGGAGCTCGGCTCGGACGGCTTCGTCTACGGCACCACCCAGATCGGCGGCAAGGACCACGAGCTGGTCGTCCGCGTGCCCGGCCGCCAGATCCCGGCCCGCGGCGAGACCATCCACGTCGTGCCGATCGCCAACGAGACCCACGTCTTCTCCACCACCTCCGGCCTGCGCCTGAGCAACTGACGCAACCCTGCGCCACACCTCGGAGCCCGTCGGACCCTCGTGGTCCGGCGGGCTCCGTCCGTACACCCCCGCGTCAACACGGCGCGGGGACGAACCGGACACCGCGTCACTCGATGGTGTAACGGAGGGCGATCGGGCCCGCACTCACCGCTACTCTCCTGAGGGTGAAGCAGCTTGTGCGCCGTATCGGCCAGACCGTCGCCCTGACCCTGCCGGTCGTCCTGGTGACCACCGGCACCCTCGCCGTGACCCGGGTCCCGTGGGCCCCGCCGACCGGGCTCGACCAGCAGGTCGTGGCGGCGTCCAGCGGCGATGGCGCCGGGATCGGGCGCTCCAACACCGCGGTCGGCGCCGCGGTCAAGCCCGCGGACGGGCTCGCCCCGCAGGAGTCGCTGCGGGTGGTGCTGCTGGACGAGCTGCGCGCGAAGAACCCTTCCGCCGCGCTGGACCTGCTGGAGCGGTCGATGCGCGAGCAGCCGTCGCTGACGCCCTACTGCACCTCGCTGGCCGGCGAGTTGGGCAAGGCGGCGGTGCGCAAGTACCAGGGCGACGTCCAGCGGGCCCGCTCCTTCGCCCGTCCGGTCTGCGACGGCTCGTTCGCGGCCGGCGTCGTCGGCTGACCAGGCCGAGGACGCCGAGACAGCCGAGGAAACCCGAGGCACCCGAGGAAGCCGAGGGCCCGAGTCTCCCAAGGCGGCGGACGCCTCCCGTC
>NZ_JBHVFE010000161.1:0-17805 GCF_042801945.1 Kitasatospora sp. NPDC057542 | reverse complement strand
GTCCCGTACGGCGGCCCTTCCGCCGTACGGGACTCCGGTGCCCCTGCGGCGGCCCAGCCGTCGTGGAGGCGGTTTCGGACAGCTCCGACACGGAATGGAGTGCTCATGGACCGCCGGATTTTCGGGCTGGAGAACGAGTACGGCGTGACCTGCACGTTCCGCGGGCAGCGACGGCTGTCGCCGGACGAGGTGGCGCGGTACCTGTTCCGCCGGGTCGTCTCCTGGGGGCGCAGCAGCAACGTCTTCCTGCGCAACGGCGCTCGCCTCTACCTCGACGTCGGCTCCCACCCCGAGTACGCCACCCCCGAGTGCGACGACGTCGTCGAGCTGGTGACGCACGACAAGGCCGGCGAGCGCATCCTCGAAGGACTCCTGGTGGACGCCGAGCGGCGGCTGCACGAGGAGGGCATCGCGGGGGACGTCTACCTCTTCAAGAACAACACCGACTCGGCCGGCAACTCCTACGGCTGCCACGAGAACTACCTGGTGGCCCGGCACGGCGAGTTCTCCCGGCTGGCCGACGTGCTGATCCCGTTCCTGGTCACCCGGCAGCTGATCTGCGGGGCGGGCAAGGTGCTCCAGACCCCGCGCGGCGCGGTGTACTGCGTCAGCCAGCGGGCCGAGCACATCTGGGAGGGCGTCAGCTCCGCCACCACCCGCTCGCGCCCGATCATCAACACCCGGGACGAACCGCACGCGGACGCCGAGCGCTACCGCCGGCTGCACGTGATCGTCGGCGACTCCAACATGTCCGAGACCACGACACTGCTCAAGGTCGGCTCCACCGACCTGGTGCTGCGGCTGATCGAGGCCGGCGTGGTGATGCGCGACCTCACCCTGGAGAACCCGATCAGGGCGATCCGCGAGGTCAGCCACGACCTCACCGGCACCCACCAGGTGCGGCTCGCCAACGGCCGGGAGGCCAGCGCGCTGGACATCCAGGAGGAGTACTACACCAAGGCCCTGGAGTTCGCCGACCGCAAGGGCATCAACACCGGAACCGTCGCCCGGGTGCTCGACCTGTGGGGCCGCACCCTGGAGGCCGTCCGCACCGAGCGGCTGGACGGAGTGGCCCAGGAGATCGACTGGATCATGAAGTACAAGCTCATCGAGCGCTACCGCGAGAAGCACCAGATGACCATGTCCAACCCGCGGGTGGCCCAGATCGACCTCGCGTACCACGACATCCACCGCCGCCGCGGCCTGTTCTACCTGCTCCAGGGCAAGGGCCAGGCGCAGCGGGTGACCACCGACCTCAAGACCTTCGAGGCCAAGTCGATCCCGCCGCAGACCACCCGGGCCCGGCTGCGCGGGGACTTCATCCGCCGGGCGCAGGAGCAGCGCCGGGACTTCACGGTGGACTGGGTGCACCTGAAGCTGAACGACCAGGCGCAGCGCACGGTGCTGTGCAAGGACCCGTTCCGTTCGGTGGACGAGCGGGTGGAGAAGCTCATCGCGGGGATGTAGTCCCGGCGCGGTGTGATCGAGGCGCCAAGATCAAGACGCTGGAGCCGGCCCCGGTGGTGTCTACCGGGGCCGGACGCGTGCCGGGCATACGCTGTCCGTCGAGTCAGGAGAGCCGACTTCGACCGACAGTTAGGACCACCGTGCGCCGCACCGCCGGTTTGCTTCTCACCCTGCCGCTGCTGCTCGCGGTCGCCTGCAGCAGTGCCCCCAAGGCGGCCGGCCCGGCGACGCCGTCCCCGGCGAGCGCCGCCCCGACGGTGCCCGCGCCGGTCGGCGAGGCGTCACCGATGCCCACTCTTTCGGGTGGCGCATTCGGCAGCAAGGCCACCATCACCATCCCCGAGGGCCGGCAGCCCAGCGGCCAGTTCGTGGTGAACACGGTCAGCGAAGGCGACGGCGCGACCGTCAGCAAGGGCGACTGGGTGACGGTCAACTACACCGCCAAGGACTGGACCACCGGCAAGGACCTGCCCAGCTCGTACGACGCCAACGGCAAGCCGCAGCTCTACCAGGCCGGCAGCGGGCAGCTGGTGCCGGCGCTGGACCAGAGCGTGATCGGCAAGAAGGTGGGCACCCGGCTGCTGGTGGTGGCCCCACCGGCGGCCGCCTTCGGCGAGCAGGGCTCCAACCAGCTGGGCGTCAACAAGGGCGACACCGTGGTGTTCGTGCTGGACATCGTGGGGAGCCTGCCGCCGGACTCCACCCTGACCGGAACCATGACCGAGCCGCCCGCGACGATGCCGCAGGTCAAGGACAACGGCAAGGCGGCGGCGACGATCACCATCCCGGCCGGGCAGGCCGCTCCCGCCGACCTCCAGCAGGCGGTGCTGATCAAGGGCGAGGGCAAGCAGGTCAAGAGCGGGCAGACCCTGGTGGTGCAGTACACCGGGGTGCTGTGGGCCAACGGCCAGCAGTTCGACTCCTCCTGGACGCACGGCGGCGCGCAGGCGGTGCAGATCGGCACCGGCAGCGTGATCGAGGGCTGGGACAAGGGCCTGGTCGGGCAGAACGTCGGCAGCCGTGTCCTGTTGGTGGTGCCGCCGGCGCTCGGTTACCAGGACAAGGCGCAGGGCTCGGTGCCGCCGAACTCGACCCTGGTCTTCGTGATCGACATTCTCGAAGCGGTCTAGGAAGTCACCCCCGGGATTCCGTACGCTTGGGCGGACGCTCGTACAACGAAGCGTCCGCCCTCATCCTGAGCTGTCATACTGCCCACGCACTGTGGCAGGCGCCGCCCGGTGCCGAGGTCCGGGGCGGGCGGTGCGACCGCAGGCCGGCGTGCCCACGCCGGGCGCAGACCTGGAAGACCTCGTGGCGAGATGGATGGGGAGTCATGACTGAGAAGACGCCGAGCCCGGGCGGGGCCGGCACCGCGGCGAACGACAGCTCTGCGGGTGACCCGGCCGCCTCTCGCCCCGGCGGCCCGGTCGGCGGCGACGGAGAGTCGATCGTCGTTCCCCCGGCGATCCTGGCGCAGCAGGCCGGCTGGGCGCAGCCCGGCGAGGCGCCGCGCGCCGCGGGCGGGACCAAGACGGACGACGCCCCGCAGATCTTCGCCTCCAACGTGCGCAAGGCCGACACCTCGGAGGCCGGGTACGACGAGAACCCGCCCGGCGTCGGCAAGCTGGGCGTGATCCTCGGCACGGTGCTGGCCGTGCTGCTGGTCGGCAGCGGCATCACCCTCTACATGGTGAACAAGGACGGCTCCAAGGACAGCGCCTCGGCCGCCAAGCCGGACGCGGCCAAGACCGCCCCGCCCACGCCGACCGCCGACCCGGTGCCGCCGATCAAGGACAGCGCCAAGGTGCTGCCGACGGTCGCCGGCGACTTCGGCAAGAAGGCCGAGATCCAGGTGCCGGGCGAGGCCTCCGACGGCTCCTTCGTGGTCAAGGTGCTCACCGAGGGCACCGGCGCCAAGGTGGAGAAGAACTCCTGGACCTCGGTGGACTACACCGCCAAGGACTGGAACACCGGCAAGGACATCCCGAGCTCGTACGACGCCAACGGGAAGCCGCAGATCTTCCAGGCCGGCACCGACGCGCTGATCCCGGCCCTGGACCAGGCCGTGATCGGCAAGAAGGCCGGCAGCCGGCTGCTGGTGGTGGCCCCGCCGGCCGCCGCGTTCGGCGCCCAGGGCAAGGCCGACATGTCGATCGGCCCCAAGGACGACCTGATCTTCGTGATCGACATCCGTAACGCCAACGCGCCCGACGCCGTGGTGAGCGGTACCGTCACCCCGCCGCCGGCGGACTTCCCGCAGGTCAAGGACAACGGCAAGAAGCCGGCCGAGATCACCCCGGTGGCCGGGGCCAAGGACCCGACCGAGCTGAAGTCGCACGTCCTGATCAAGGGCAACGGGCCGAAGGTGGAGAAGGGCGAGAAGGTCGTCGTCCAGTACACCGGCGCGCTGTTCTCCAACGGCAAGGTCTTCGACTCCTCGCTCAGCAAGGGCCAGGCGTTCACCTTCCCGGTCGGCGGCGGCCAGGTCATCCAGGGCTGGGACCAGGGGCTGGAGGGCCAGACCGTCGGCAGCCGGGTCGAGCTGGTGATCCCCGCCGCGCTGGGCTACGGCGACAAGGGCCAGGGCGACATCCCGGCCAACGCGACCCTGGTCTTCGTGGTGGACATTCTGGACGCCGGTCAGGGCTGATCCACTTTCGGGTGACAATGGTCGACGTGTGACCTTCGGGTCCGGCCGCGTGGCCGGACCCGGACGGGCGGCGGGCGCCCGTACCGTGGTCTGGGATCGGACCAGGTGCGGGCGCCCGCCGCTTGGTCGTGAATGCAAGCGAATGTGAGAAGAGGGACTGTGAGCGTCAACCTCAACGAGAAGCCCGAGATCGACTTCCCGATCGGCGACGCCCCGGCGGAGCTGCAGATCCGCGACATCGTCGTGGGTGACGGCGAGGAGGCCAAGCCGGGCCAGACGGTCAGCGTCCGCTACGTCGGCGTGACCTTCGAGACCGGCGAGGAGTTCGACGCGAGCTGGAACCGGGGCACCGCTCCGTTCCAGTTCCCGCTGGGCAAGGGCCGCGTCATCAAGGGCTGGGACCAGGGCGTCGCGGGCATGAAGGTCGGTGGCCGCCGCGAGCTGACCATCCCGTCGCACCTGGCGTACGGCGCCCAGTCGCCGACCCCGGCGATCCCGCCGCACTCGACCCTGATCTTCGTGGTCGACCTGCTGGGCGTCTGAGCCCTTCGCACCGTGGGCCGGACCCCTCCGGGGGCCCGGCCCACGGGCACGTCCGGGCCCGAACGGCACGGCGCGGGGGCGGGGCGCGGGACGCGGCTTTTGCAGTGCGTACCGCTACCGGTACGGTCGGTCCCGCCGGGTGGTGATCGCCCGGTTGGCGCACCCCGCGCGCGGCGCGGCACACCGGAAGGGTCAGCGATGGCGATCGCCAAGGCAGAGCGGCTGATGAATCTCGCCCTGTGCCTGATGAACACCAGACGTCCGCTCTCCAAGAAGGAGCTGCGGGAATCCATCGAGGCGTACCGCGAGGCCTGGCAGAACAGCAGCGAGGACGCCTTCAACCGGATGTTCGAGCGGGACAAGGACGACCTGCGCGAGCTCGGCCTGGTGATCGACGTCGACGAGAGCGCCCTGGACGGCGAGCTCGGCTACCTGGCCCGCGCGGACCGCAACCGGCTGCCCGAGATCGCCCTGGACGCCGAGGAGGCGGCCGCGCTGACCCTGGCCGCCCGGGTCTGGCAGCAGGCCAAGATGTCCGGCGCGGCCAGCGGCGCCCTGCAGAAGCTGCGCGCGGCCGGGGTGCCGTTCGCCGAGGCCGAGGGCCGTACCGCACTGGAGCCGCGCATCCCCGCCCGGGAGGCCGCGTTCGAGCCGCTGCTCACCGCCGCCCGGGACCGCCGTCCGGTCACCTTCGAGTACCGCAAGGCCGGTGCCGCCGCCGTCGAGCAGCGTAGTGTCGAGCCGTGGGCGCTGGAGTGCTGGCGCGGGCACTGGTACCTGGCCGGGTACGACCGCGACCGGGGCGACGCCCGGGTGTTCCGGCTCAGCCGGATCACCGGCAAGGTGAAGGCGAGGTCCGGGGCCTTCCTCGGCACCGTGCCCGAGCACGTGGACGTCCGGGCCACCGTGGCGAAGTTCGCCGGGGAGGGGGCCACCGCCACCGCGACCGTCCGGGTCCGCCGGGGCGCCGGCTTCCCGCTGCGCACCAAGGCGCTGAGCAGCACCCGGGTGGACGAGGCCTGGGACGAACTGGAGATCCCGTACGGCAACGGGCTGGGCGCGGACCTGGCCGAGTTCGGGCCGGACGTGCTGGTGCTCGGGCCGGAGGAGCTGCGGGCGGATGTGGTCGACCGGCTGCGGGCGGTCGCGGGGCTGGACTCGGAGGACGAGCAGGCATGAGTAACGCGATTGACCAGACGCGACGGATGCTGTCGCTGGTCACCTACCTGCGGGAGCGGCCCGGGGCCGAGGTCGCCGAGGTGGCCCGGGCGTTCGGGATCAGTGAGCGCGAGCTGATCGCGGACCTCAACGTGCTGCCGATGTGCGGCACCAGCTTCCGCGGCGGCGACCTGCTCGACATCGACACCGACGGCGAGCGGATCTGGTGGCACAACGTCGACGACGTGGCCCAGCCGCTGCGGCTGGCCGCCGACGAGGCGACCGCGCTGCTGGTGGCCGCCCGCGCGGTGGCCGGGCTGCCGGGCCTGCGGGCCGGGGACCGGGAGGCGCTGACCCGGGCCGTCGCGAAGATCGAGAACGCGGCGGGGGAGAGCGCCGAGGGCAGCGCCCGGGTCGGTGTGACCTTCGAGGCGGAGAGCCACGTGTTCGCCGACATCGACCGCGCGCTCAGCGAGGGCCGCCGGCTCTGGCTGCGCTACTACTCGCACGGGCGCGGCGGGATGACCGAGCGCGAGGTCGACCCGATCCGGCTGCTCACCGAGGGACACACCTACCTAGAGGCCTGGTGCCGCACCTCCGAGGACCACCGGATGTTCCGGCTCGACCGGGTCGCCGAGATCCGCGTCCTGAACGTCCCGGCCGACCCGCCCCGGCGCGAGCCGCGCGACCTGAGCGGCGGGCTGGTCAACCCGGCGGCGGACGACCCCGAGGTGGTCGTCGAGGTCTCCTCCGGCGGGCGCTGGGTGGCCGAGTACTACACCCACGACCGGGCCGAGGAACTGCCCGACGGCGGGCTGCGGATCACCCTGCGCAGCGCCGACCCCTCCCAGCTGCGCCCGCTGGCGCTGCGGCTGGGCCGGGACGGCCGGATCGTCTCGCCGCCCGAGCTGGCCGAGCAGGCGCGCTCGGCCGCGCGGGAGGCGCTGGCCGCCTACGGGGAGGGGCGGGCCTGAGCGGTGGAACCCGGGACCAGATTCAAGGTGTACTGCTCCGAGTGCCGGGAGAAGGTGGAGCTCCCGGCCGAGGACTTCCGCCTGACCCTCGGTCGCACCCCGGCCCAGGCGTACTACAGCTTCGCCTGCCCGCGGTGCGGGGCGGCGGTGCGCAAGCCGGCCGGGGAGAAGATCGTCGAGGCGCTCACCGGGGCCGGGGTGCGCACCATGCGGCTCGTCCCGGCGGAGGGGTAGTGCCCGTATAGGCTGGGGCGCATGTCCTGGATGCTCGTCGCCGCCGTCCTGCTCGCCACCGCGGGCCTGCTGGTCCTCGGGGTCCTCGCGATCCGGCTCTGGCTGGACGTGCGGGTGCTGGCCAAGGGCGTGGACCGGGCCTCGCGGGCGCTGGCCGCGGCGGCCGAGGACCTGGCGGACGCGGTACCCGGACCGGGCGCCCCGGCCGCGGAGCGGAGCGTCCCGGCGGCCTAGCACGACCGGCCCGGGGTGGTACGGGGCTGCTGCGGCGGGTGGGGGCGGGTTACGCTCTCAGATGGCTCCTGAACCGCGTACCGGGGGTCGCTGTCCTGTTCGGGCGGCCGTCGTCGTGGCGTCATCCGCAGCGGTTACCATCCGCAGCGGACGGCCCGTCGGGCCGCCATGACTGAAGGTGGTCGCGCATGCGCATCTCGATGACCGCGATCGTGGTGATCGTGGTTCTCGCCATCGTGCTGTTCGGAGCCAAGCGGCTGCCGGACCTGGCGCGCTCGCTGGGCAAGTCGATGCGGATCCTCAAGAGCGAGGCCCAGGCGATGCGTTCGGACGGCGGGCCCGAGCAGCCGGCCCGGCCCGCTCCGGCTCCGGTGGACGGCACCGCGGGCAGGACCATCCAGGCCGCTCCGGGCGCGTCGGCCACGGCCCGTCCGGTGAACGAGCCCGCCGCCGGGGCCTCCGCGCCCGACGGCGACCGCCCGCACTGAGCGCGGCGCACGTGACGCACCTGGCGCGCGCCGCGCACACGACGTGGGCGACGCGCGCGACCACGGAGGCCCGTCGACCGGCGGGCCCCGACGCACGAGTTGAGGACCGGGGTTGAGCAAGCTCTCCAAGGCGTCGAAGGCGCCAAAGGATCCTGAGGGGCGGATGGCCCTCGCCGACCACCTGCGGGAACTGCGCAACCGCGTGGTCAAGTCGGTCCTGGCGATCGTGCTGATCACCATCGTGGCGCTGGTGTACCACAAGCAGCTCGAAACCCTCCTGCTGAAGCCGCTGCCGCAGTGCACCACGGAGACCGCGGCCAAGTACCACGGCAAGTGCGCGCAGGTCTCCACGATCGGTCTGACCTCGGGTTTCACCTGGATGCTCAAGGTGGCGCTGACGGCCGGCGTGGTCGGCGCGGTGCCGATCTGGCTGTGGCAGGTGTGGGCGTTCGTGGCGCCCGGTCTGCACCGGCACGAGAAGAAGTACACCGTCATCTTCATGGCGTGCGGGGCGCCGCTGTTCCTGGCCGGTGTCGGCTGCGCCTTCCTGGTGCTGCCGACCACGATCGAGGTGTTGATCTCGTTCACCCCGAACGACACCACGCCGATCCTGCCGCCGGACGACTACTTCGACATCGCCACCCGGATGGTGCTGGTCTTCGGCCTCGCCTTCGAGTTCCCGCTGCTGCTCGTGATGATGAACCTGGTCGGCATGGTCAGCGGCAAGCGGCTGCTCGGCTGGTGGCGCGGGATGATCATGGCCATCACGGTGTTCGCGGCCTTCGCGACGCCGAGCGCCGACCCGTTGAGCATGCTCGCGCTGGCCGCGCCGATCTGGGCGCTGTACTTCATCGCCGTGGCCATCGCGCTGATCAGCGACAAGCGCAAGGCGCGCCGCAACCCGGACGCCGGGCTGGACGACGAGGAGGCCTCGCAGCTGGACCTCTCGGTGCAGCCGGTGGCCGGTGCGGAGACCGTCCAGGCCTCGGCGGCCCCGGTGGCCGGTGCGGCGGTGCCGGCGTCCCACCGCGAGGAGATGGACGACATCACCTGAGCCGGTAGGCCCTGAGGAGCCCCGGTCCGCCGCCGCCGAGCGGTGGGCCGGGGCTTTTCGCTGCCCTGCGTTCCGTCCGGTGACCCGATCGTTGGTCGGTTTTCCACCGGTTTCGATGGGTCGGTCTTGGCAGGGTAGATGGCATGTGACATATTACTGACGTGCTGAAGACCGAGAGACCTCCCCTGGACGTCGTCGTGGTCGGCGCCGGAGTGGTCGGCGCCGCCTGCGCCTACTACGCCGCCCGCGCCGGGCTCGCCGTCGCCGTCGTCGACCGCGGGCCGGTGGCCGGCGGCACCACCGGCGCGGGCGAGGGCAACCTGCTGGTCTCCGACAAGGAGCCCGGCCCCGAGCTCGACCTCGCCCTGCTCAGCACCCGGCTCTGGCGTGAGCTCGCCGAGCAGCTCGGCGCAGCGATCGAGTACGAGCCCAAGGGCGGCGTGGTGGTCGCCTCCACCCCCGCCGGGCAGGAGGCGCTGCGCGCCTTCGCCGCCGAGCAGCGCTCCGTCGGGGTCGAGGCCGAGGAGGTGCCCGGCGACCGGCTGCGCGAGCTGGAGCCGCACCTCGCCGAGGGCCTGGCCGGAGGCTTCCACTACCCGCAGGACGCCCAGGTCCAGCCCGCCCTCGCCGCCGCCCACCTGCTGCGCGAGGCGCGCCGGATGGGCGCCGAGCTGATCACCGGGGAGAGCGTCACCGCCATCGACCGGGGGCCGGACGGCGCCGTGCGCGGCGTGCGGACCGACCGGCGGAGCCTGGCCGCCCCCGCCGTGGTGAACGCGGCCGGCACCTGGGGCGGCGAGATCGCCGCACTGGCCGGAGTCCACCTGCCGGTGCTGCCCCGGCGCGGCTTCGTGCTGGTCACCGAGCCCCTGCCGCGGGTCGTACGGCACAAGGTCTACGCCGCCGACTACGTGGCCAACGTGGCCAGCGGCTCGGCCGGGCTGGAGACCTCCGCGGTGATCGAGGGCACCCCGGGCGGGCCGGTGCTGATCGGCGCCAGCCGGGAGCGGGTCGGCTTCGACCGCACCCTCTCCCAGGAGGTGCTGAGCCGGCTGGCGAGCCAGGCCGCGGCGCTGTTCCCGGTGCTCGCCGGCGTCACCGTGATGCGCACCTACCGGGGCTTCCGCCCGTACCTGCCGGACCACCTGCCGGCCATCGGCGCGGACCCCCGGGTGCCCGGGCTGTACCACGCCTGCGGGCACGAGGGGGCCGGCATCGGGCTGGCCCCGGCGACCGGACTGCTGATCAGCGAGCAGCTCACCGGCAAGCAGCCGGAGCAGGACCTCGCGCCGTTCCGCGCGGACCGCTTCCCGGCTGCGTGAGCGCCCGTACCGGAGCGCCTTCCGGACACTTCCTGGACCCGTGAGATTGGAGAGGCCGCCGATGAGCCGCCGCACCCCCGCCGGGCTGGTCGAGGCCGAGCCCGGGCCCGCCCACCACATCGAGTTCGACGGGCGGCCCGTCCCCGCGCTGCCCGGCCAGTCGATCGCCGCCGCGCTCTGGGCCGACGGCGTGCTCGCCTGGCGCACCACCCGGGTCGGCGGCAAGCCGCGCGGCGCGTTCTGCGGCATCGGTGCCTGCTTCGACTGCCTGGCCACCGTGGACGGCCGCCCCAACCAGCGCACCTGCCTGCTCCCCGCCGAGCCCGGCACCACCGTCACCACCCAGGAGGGCCACGGCCGTGCCGACCTCGCCGTCTGAACCCCTCGACACCTTTCCGTACGACCTCGTGGTGGTCGGCGCGGGCCCGGCCGGGCTCGCCGCCGCCGTGACCGCCGCGGACCTCGGGCTGCGCTGCGCCCTGCTGGACGGCGGGCAGAGCACCGGCGGGCAGTACTACCGCCACCCGGCGCCCGGCCTCGGCGCGGCCCGGCCCGACCGGCTGCACCACCACTGGTCCGCCTACACCGGGCTGGCCGACCGGCTCGCCGTCCACGAGCGCGCCGGGCGGGCCGCCTTCCGGGCCGGGCACCAGGTCTGGGCACTGGAGCGCACCGAGGACGGTTTCGCGGTGCACGTCACCCGTGGGCCGGAGAGCACCGACCGGGCCACCGTCCGGTCCCGGTCGGTGCTGCTCGCCACCGGCGCGTACGAGCGGCAGCTGCCGTTCCCCGGCTGGACCCTGCCCGGGGTGGTCACCGCGGGCGGTGCCCAGGCGATGCTCAAGGCCGGGCTGGTGCTGCCCGGCAAACGGATCGTGGTGGCCGGCAGCGGCCCGCTGCTGCTCGCGGCGGCCTCCTCGCTGGTCACCGCCGGGGCCGAGGTGCCCGCCGTGGTCGAGGCCACCGCCTACCTCGGGTACGTCCGGCGCCCCGGCGTGCTGGCGGGCGTCCCCGGCAAGCTGGTCGAGGGCGCCGGGCACGGCAGCGCGCTGCTGCGGCACGGGGTGCGGCTGCGCCCGCGCAGCGCGGTGGTCGAGGCGCACGGCACGGACCGGGTCACCGGCGTCACCGTGGCCCGGCTGGACGCCGACTGGCGGCCGGTGGCCGGCACCGAGCGGCGGATCGACTGCGACGCGCTCGCGGTCGGCCACGGCCTGCTGCCGCAGATCGACCTGGCCACCGAGCTGGGCGCGCGGACCTCCACCGGGCCGGACGGCGCGGTCGCGCTGGAGGTCGACGCCCGGCTGCGCACCAGCGTGCCCGGCCTCTGGTCGGCGGGCGAGACCAACGGCGTCGGCGGCGCGGACCTGGCGCTCGCCGAGGGCGAGCTGGCCGCGCACGCGGTGGCCGGGGCGCGGCCCGCGGCCGCGCTGCTGCGCCGCCGCGCGCGGCTGCGGGCCTTCGCCGACCTGATGGCCGCCGCCCACCGGCCCGGCCCCGGCTGGACCGGCTGGCTGCGCCCGGACACCGACGTCTGCCGGTGCGAGGAGGTGCCGGTCGCGGCGATCCGGGAGGCCGTCGACGAGCTGGGCGCGGGCGATCCGCGCACCGTGAAGCTGCTCACCCGGGCCGGCATGGGCTGGTGCCAGGGCCGGATGTGCGGTCCGGCCGTGGCCTGTCTGGCCGGTTCGGGCGAGCCCGGGCCGGACCGGCGGCCGCTGGGCTGCCCGGTGCCGCTCTCCCAGCTGGCGGCGGGGCCGACCTCGGAGGCGTAACGGGCCCGTCGTCGAACGGCGGGCCGGGGACCTTGTCTCCGACCCGCCCCCTCTAATAAAATGTCACACCTCATCAAGGAGCTCACGTGTCCATCACCCAGCACGACACCACCCGCCCCTGGCGCGGCATCATGGTCGCCACCACGCTTCCGCTGCGTCCGGACCACTCCGTCGACTACGACGCCTACGCCGAGCACGTCCGCTGGCTGATCGACTCCGGCTGCGAGGGCGTCGTCCCCAACGGCTCGCTGGGCGAGTACCAGACGCTCACCGCCGAGGAGCGCGCCAAGGTCGTCGAGGTCGCCATCGAGGCGGCCGGCGACGGCTCCCGGGTCATGCCCGGCGTGGCCGCCTACGGCAGCGCCGAGTCCCGCCGCTGGGCCGAGCAGGCCGCCGAGGCCGGCGCCGGCTCCGTCCTGCTGCTGCCGCCGAACGCCTACCGGGCCGACCACGCCTCGGTGCGCGCCCACTACGCCGAGGTCGCCAAGGCGGGCGTGCCGATCGTGGCGTACAACAACCCGATCGACACCAAGGTCGACCTCGTCCCCGCGCTGCTCGCCCAACTGCACGCCGAGGGCTCGATCGTCGCGGTCAAGGAGTTCAGCGGCGACGTCCGCCGGGCGTACGAGATCGCGGAGCTGGCCCCCGGGCTGGACCTGCTGATCGGCGCCGACGACGTGCTGCTGGAGCTGGCGCTCGCGGGCGCGGTGGGCTGGATCGCCGGCTACCCGAACGCCCTGCCGGCCGCCTCGGTGGCGCTCTACGACGCCGCCGTCTCCAAGGACCTGGAGAACGCGCTGCCGCTCTACAAGTCGCTGCACTCGCTGCTGCGCTGGGACTCCAAGACCGAGTTCGTCCAGGCCATCAAGCTCTCCATGGACATCGCCGGCCGCCCCGGCGGCCCGGTGCGGGCCCCGCGCCTGCCGCTCACCCCGGAGATCGAGGCGGCCGTGCGTGCGGCCACCGAGAAGGCGCTGGCCGAAGGCCTCGTCTGATCCCCGTCCGATTTCGGGTCTCCCGGCCGGCTGCGGCGGCAGCCGGCCCGGCCCACACCAACCATCCGAACCTGTACGGGAGTTGTGACCCATGCGCAGCCGCCACGTGTTTCACGCCGTCGACTCGCACACCGAGGGCATGCCGACCCGGGTGATCACCGGCGGCTTCGGCGTCATCCCCGGCGCCACCATGGCCGAGCGCCGGGTGCACTTCCAGCAGCACCTGGACCAGTTCCGCACCCTGCTGATGTACGAGCCGCGCGGCCACGCGGCGATGAGCGGTGCCATCCTCCAGCCGCCGACCCGGCCGGACGCCGACTTCGGCGTGCTCTACATCGAGGTCTCCGGACTGCTGCCGATGTGCGGGCACGGAACCATCGGGGTCGCCACCGTGCTGGTCGAGACCGGGATGGTGCCGGTGGTCGAGCCCGTCACCACCGTACGGCTGGACACCCCGGCCGGACTGGTGGTCGTCGAGGTGCAGGTCGAGGACGGCGCCGCCAAGGCGGTGACCATCCGCAACGTGCCCTCCTACTCGGTCGCCCTGGACCGCAAGATCGAGGTGCCCGGCTACGGCACGGTCAACTACGACCTGGCGTACGGCGGCAACTTCTACGCCATCCTGCCGCTCGCCGAGTTCGGGCTGCCCTTCGAGCGCGAGCGCAAGCAGGAGATCCTGGACGCCGGCCTGGCCATGATGGACGCGATCAACGCGAGCCCGGACCGGCCGGTGCACCCGGAGAACCCGTCCATCCACAGCTGCCACCACGTCCAGCTGCTCGCCCCCGGCTCCACCGCCGAGCACTCCCGGCACGCGATGGCCATCCACCCCGGCTGGTTCGACCGCTCGCCCTGCGGCACCGGCACCTCGGCGCGGATGGCCCAGCTGCACGCGCGCGGCGAGCTGCCGCTCGGGCGGGACTTCCGCAACGACTCCTTCATCGGGACCACCTTCACCGGGCGCCTGGTCGAGGAGACCGAGGTGGCCGGGCGGCCCGCCGTGGTGCCCACCGTCACCGGGCGGGCCTGGATCACCGGTACCGCCCAGTACTTCCTCGACCCGAGCGACCCGTTCCCGGCGGGCTTCCTGCTCTGACCTTCCGTACCTCCTTCGTTCTCGTACCTCCCTCGAAGGGCTGCTGGCTGTGACCATCACCTCGTACAACCCCGCCGACCCGGACGACCTCGTGGTCGCCGTCGAGGAGCCCGGCGCCGAGACCGTGCGGGCCGCCGTCGGGCGGGCCCGGGCGGCGCAGCGCGACTGGCTCGCCGCCGGGGCGGGCGCCCGGTCGGCGGCGCTCGGCCGGATCGCGGACGCCGTCGAGGCGCACGCCCACGAGCTGGCCGCGCTGATCGTGCGCGAGGTCGGCAAGCCGCTGGCCGAGGCGCTCGGCGAGGTCGCCCGCACGGCGGCGATCTGGCGCTACTACGCGCAGGCGCCGTACGCGCCCTCCGGGGCGGTGCACGAGACCGCCGCCGGGCCCGGGCTGCTGCTCACCCGGCGCCGCCCGTACGGGGTGGCCGGGCTGATCGCGCCGTGGAACTTCCCGCTGGCGATCCCGACATGGAAGGCCGCGCCGGCCCTCGCCGTCGGCAACGCGGTGGTGCTCAAGCCGGCGCCCGAGGCGACGGCCTGCGCGCTGCGGCTGGCGGAGCTGGCCGGGCTGCCCGAGGACGTGTTCACGGTGCTGCCGGGTGGGGCGGAGGAGGGCGAGGCGCTGGTCGGCGCGGTGGACGTGGTCTCCTTCACCGGCTCGACCGGTGTCGGCCGGGCCGTGGTACGGGCCGCGACCGAGCGCGGGGTGCCGGTGCAGGCCGAACTCGGCGGGCTGAACGCCGCGCTGGTGCTGCCGGACGCCGACATCACGCAGGCCGCCGGGCACATCGCCGCGGCCATCGCCGGGTACGCCGGGCAGAAGTGCACCGCCACCAGCCGGGTGATCGCGGTCGGCGCCGCGTACGAGCCGCTGCGCGAGGCGCTGGTCAAGGCGCTGGCGGCGGTCGACGACGCGGTCTGCGGGCCGGTGATCAACGCCGCCGCCCGGGAGCGGCTGACCGGCGCCGTCTCCTCGGCCGTCGAGTCCGGGGCCGTCGTCCTGGCGGGCGGCGGGGTGCCCGAGCGGGCCGGCTGGTACGTCGAGCCGACCCTGCTCGCCGAGGTGCCGGCCGAACACCCGCTGGCGAGCGAGGAGTTCTTCGGCCCGATCGCGGTGCTGCACGCCGCGGCCGACCTGGACGAGGCCATCGCGCTCGCCAACGACACCCCGCACAGCCTCTCCACCTCGGTGCACACCCGCAGCCTGGACGTGGCGCTGGCCGCCGCCGACCGGCTGGACGCGGGCATGATCCGGGTCAACGCCCCGTCCAGCGGCGTCGACTTCCACCTGCCCTTCGGCGGGGCCAAGGGCGCCGGCCACGGCGACCGCGAACAGGGCCAGGCGGCCCTGGACTTCTACACCGTCAGCCGGACGGTCAGCGTGCTGCCGGCCGGAGGTGCCTGATGCACGTCCGTACCGTCGACTACCACACGGCCGGTGAGCCGTTCCGGATCGTGCTGGACGGCGTGCCCGCGATCCCCGGCGACAGCGTCGCCGAGCGCCGGGCGATCGTGATCGGCGCGGGCGGCACGGCCACCGCGCCCCGCCCGTCCGAGCTGGACACCGTCCGGCAGCTGCTCACCCGCGAGCCGCGCGGCCACGCCGGCATGTACGGCGGCTTCCTGGTGCCGCCGGACGACGACGAGGCGCACCTCGGCGTGCTGTTCTGGCACAAGGACGGCTACTCGACGGCCTGCGGGCACGGCACCATCGCGCTCGGCGCCTGGGCGGTCGACTCCGGACTGGTGGCGGCCCCCGAGGACGGCGTGGCCCGGGTGCGGATCGACGTGCCCTCCGGCCGGGTCACCGCGCTGGTGCACCGCTCCGGCGGCCGGACCACCGGGGTCACCTTCCGCAACGTGCCCAGCCGGGTGACCGCCCTGAAGCTGCCGGTGGAGACCTCGCGCGGCACCGTGGAGGTCGCGGTGGCGCACTCCGGCGCCTGCTACGCCTCGGTCCCGGCGGCGGCCCTCGGGCTCGCCGTGGAACCGGGGCAGCTGGCCGAACTCACCGCCGTGGGGCGTGAGATCAGGGCGGCGCTGGCCGGTGAGCCGGCCGTCGCGCACCCGACGGACGCCCGGCTGTCCGGGGTGTACGGGGTCATCCTGTACGACGAGCTGCCCTCGGCCGACGGGGTGCTGAACCAGCGGAACGTCACCGTCTTCGCGGACGGCCAGATCGACCGCTCGCCCTGCGGCTCCGGCACCTCCGCCCGGCTCGCCGTGCTCGCCGCCGAGGGCCGGCTGGCCGCGGGCGAGCCGCTGCGCCACGAGTCGATCATCGGCACGGTCTTCACCGGCCGGCTCCTCGCGGGCGGCGACGCGCTGGGCGAGGGCGTGGTCACCGAGGTGACCGGCACCGCACACCGCACCGGCGAGCACGGCTTCGTGCTGGAGCCGGGCGACGAGCTGGGGACGGGGTTCCTGCTGTGAGTCCAACCGCAACGCCCGGCGCGGCTGTTGTGCCGCTCCAGTACGCCGTGGCGGGCACCGGCGGGGTCGGGCCCGCCGGTGCGGTGGGGGCGATCGAGCGGGTGCTGCTGGACGGGTTCGACCCGGAAGCGGCACCCGCCCGGTCGGCCGTGCCGGTACCCGCCGGTGAGCTGCTGATGATGCCGGCCGCCGCCGGGCCGTACGCCGGCGTGAAGATCGCCGGGGTCGCGCCCGCCAACCCGGAGCAGGGCCTGCCCCGGATCACCGGCAGCTACCTGCTGCTGGACGGGCCCACCCTGCAACCGCTCGCCGTACTGGACGGCGCCGCGCTCACCGCGCTGCGCACGCCCGCCGTCACCGCGGCCGCGCTGCGGCGGCTGGCGGTGCCGGAGGCCGAGCACCTGGTGCTGTTCGGCTCCGGGCCGCAGGCGTACGGGCACCTGGACGCCCTGCTCGCCGTCCGGCCGCTGCGCCGGCTCACCGTGGTGGCGCGCAACGCCGAACGGGCGGAGACGCTGGCGGCGTACGGGCGGGAGCTCGGGCTGACGGCCGAGGTCGGTGAGCCGAAGGCGGTCCGCGAGGCGGACCTGGTGGTCTGCTGCACCACCGCGCGCACACCGCTGTTCGACGGCGCGCTGGTGCCCGCGCACGCGGCGGTGGCGGCGGTCGGCTCGCACGAGCCGGACGCGCGGGAGGTGGACGAGCTGCTGGTCCGGCGGGCCGAGCTGTACGTGGAGGCGCGCACGGTCGCGACCCGGGAGGCCGGGGACCTGCTGATGGCGGGCGTGGCCGGGCGGCAGCTGTGGAACCTCGCCGAGCTGGTGCGCGGCGACGCGCTGGTGCCGGACGGGCGGCCGCGGTTCTTCAAGAGCGTCGGGATGGCCTGGCAGGACCTGGCCGTCGCGGCGGAGGTGTACCGGCAGCAGTAGCCGCCCGGCCGCCGTCCCCGGCGCCGTCCACCCGCCGTCCCGGTGCTGCCCGGTCGTCGCTCAGTCGCCGTGGAAGGCGAGCCAACTGCCCGGGGTGGCAGCGCAGTTGGCGAGCAGGTTGCGCAGGTCGCGGACGGCCGCCCGCTGCTCCTCGGTGGCGCAGCGGGCGAGCAGGGCGGTGGCCTCCTCGAACGCGGCGCCCGCGTCCTGCTCGTTGAACAGGGTGTCGCCATACGGGTCGATCCGGCCGAGCCGATGGCGGGCCGGATCGGTGTGCAGGGCCAGGGCGGTGGTGAGGGCCTCGCCGTGGCTCGAAAGGTGCAGCATCCCGGGGCTGGTGCGGCGGCCGTTGTTCGGGCGGCCGTCGTACAGCGCCATCTCGATGGACAAGTTCCCCGCCCATGACGGTGGCGCTCCAGCAGGAGATGCGCCAGTTCGGCAGCAATATCGAGG
>NZ_JBHVFE010000160.1:0-17833 GCF_042801945.1 Kitasatospora sp. NPDC057542 | reverse complement strand
GGCCCAGGGGTCGTGAGACCCCGGGCCCCCGCCCGCAGCGGGACGAGGTTCCGTCAGCAGGGCCCGTCGTCGGCCCAGACGCCCCACTGGCCACTGGCGCTCGGCACCTCGTTCAGCGTCCACCACTTGGCGTGGTAGGCGTGCCCGTTGTACGAGACCTTGGCGCCGCCGTTGTAGGTGGTGCTCGCGCTCCACGCCGGGGCGGTGCAGGCGCCCGGGGTGCCCGGGCCGGTCGGCGAGGAGCTCGGGGTCGTGGTGGGCGGGGTCGCCCCGGCGAACTTCACCGTGTACCGGGTGAAGTCCCAGTCGTTCTGCACCACGCTGGAGCAGGAGCCGGACAGCCCCGGGTCGACGTTGCCCGCGCACTGGCGGTCCCGGTTGACCGACCAGTAGGTGTACCGGGCCAGGCCGTGCGCGGTGGCGAAGTCCAGCACGGTCTGGAAGTCGGACTGGTGGAAGTACTCGGCGGCGTCGGTGCGGCCGTTCATCAGCGACACGCCCTCGTGGGCGTACGCGGTGGCCTCGTTCCAGCCGAAGGTGGTCTGGAGGATCGCGTTGAACTTCACCAGCGCGTCGGTCTGCGCCGCGGCGCCGTTGAAGCCGCCGTCGAACGGCATGATCGAGTAGTTGTCCGGCGTGAAGCCCTGCGACTTGGCCTCGCCCAGCATCTGGGTGCCGAACCAGCCGGTTCCCGCGTTGGTGCCGGCGGTGGTGATCGAGACGTACAGGCCGGGGTTGTTCTGCTGGAGGATCTTCGCCGCGCCGATCTCGTTGTGGATGGCCGCGGTGTTCTCGTACTCCGGTTCCTCCAGGTCGAAGTCGATCGCCTTGAGGCCGTACTTGGTGATCACCTTCTGGTAGCCGGCGGCGGTCGCCTCGGGGGTGCCGCAGACCTGGCCCAGCTTGGTGCCGCCGTACCCGCCGACCGACACCGAGACGTCCCCGCCCTTGCCGCGGACGGTCTGGATGACGCCCGGCATGGTGGTGTCGGTGTCGATGGAGGAGGTGCCGCCCCAGGCGGGCGAACAGCTGTTGCCCTGGGCCAGGACGAACGCCAGCTGGAAGGCCTTCTGACCGGTGGCGTCCATGACGGCGGCGGCGTCCGGCGGGCTGTTGTCCTCGGGCATCAGGTACGGCGCCGAGGCGTACCAGTTGCTGCCGAGCCCTCCGGCGGTGGTGGCGCCGTCGGTGTCCGCGGCGGCGGAACCGGTGCCCGCCAGGGCGGCGACGCCGCCGGCGACCAGGCCGAGCGTGCCGGCCACGGCGAGCGCGGCGCGGCGCCCGAGCGGAGGCCGTGCGGTGTGCTGTGGGGTATGAGCGCGTTCCATGGGAAGCCCTTCCAGGAACCGGCAGTGGGGGAGGAGGCCTGCTCGCGCCGGGTGTGGGGGTGGCGTGGCGGCCGAACGGGCCGTCGGCGGCGGGTAGTTGCCGAAGGCCCTCACTGGTATAGACCTCTCGCGGAGGGTGGTCAACCCCAAAGAGGTCAAGCCGCGTCCGGCCGGCCGGCAGGCCCTAGAGTTGACGGGTGGCCAAGGAGAACACGAACCGCGTGGACGGGCAGGTGCGCGCCGGCGCCATCATCCAGGCGCACACCATCGAGCAACTGAACCTGACCCAGCAGGCGCCGCCCGAAATCCCCTGGCAGCTGCCGCCCGAACTGCCCCACTTCGCCGACCGGACCGGCGAGCAGGAGCAGGTCCTCGCCGCCACGTCCGAGGCGCCCGAGGCCGGCGGCCCGCTGGTGGTCGCCCTCAGCGGCATGGGCGGCATCGGCAAGACCGCCCTCGGCTTCCGGCTCGCCCGCTCCCTGCGCGAGCACGGCCGCTGCCCGGACGGCATCCTCCACCTCGACCTCGACGACCTGCGGCGGGACGGCGTCGTCGAGCTCGCCGACGCCCTCGGCGAGCTGACCCGGGGCCTCGACCCCGATGCGGTGCTCCCGCCCGGCTACGCCGACCGGCGCCGCCGCTACTGGACCGCCAGCCAGGACAAGCGCCTGGTGCTCGTCCTCGACAACGCCCGCAGCGGCGCCGAGGTGCTGCCACTGCTGCCCTCCTCGGCCGGCGGCATCGTCATCGTCACCAGCCACGGCCGCCTCCACGACCTCGACGGCACCCGCGCCGTCGAACTGCCCCTCGGCCCGCTCGACGGCGAGGACGCCACCGGCCTGCTGCGCGCCACCGTCTCCGACCCCCGGCTCGCCGCAGACCCCGAGGCCGCCGCCGAACTCGCCCGCCGCTGCGCCGGGCTGCCCGCCGCGCTGCACGTCGCCGGGCGCTGGGTGCGCCGCTACCGCAACCGCGAACTGCGCAGGCTCATGGAGGAGTTGACGGCCGAGCTGGACCGGGAGGGAGTGCCCGTGGTGGAAGCCGTCTGGGACGCCGCGTACGCGAGCCTGAGCCCCGGGGCGGCCCGGCTCTACCGGCTGCTGCCGCACCACCCGGGGCCGGTGGTCACGGTCGGGGCGGCCGCGGCCCTGCTGGGCGGCGGCGCACAGACCGCGCAGGACGCACTGGAGGAACTGGACGAGGCCGGACTGCTGCTGTCGCGGCCCGACGGACGGGGGCTGCACGACCTGATCCGCGGGCATGCCGCGCGGCGGTCCCAAGGCTCCGCCGAGGACGTCCCGGCCGCTCGGCGCCGCCTGGTCCGCTGGTACCGGCGGCAGGCCGCCCACGCGGACCTGGTCGCGGCCGGTCCGCGCCTGGTGGTGGCCCGGCCCCCGGTCGACGAGCCGGGGCTCGCCGAGACGCCCGACCTGTCGTTCGCCTCCCCGCACGAGGCCCTGCACTGGCTGGAGCGCGAGCACCTCGCCCTGTACGGCTGCGTGCGCATCGCCCACGAGGACGGCCTGGACGCCGACGCCGTCGCCCTGTGCGAACCGCTGTGGACGCACTTCCTCGACCACCAGCACTACGCCGACGTGATCGACGCCTTCACCCTCGGCGTCGCCGGCGCCGACCGGTCCGAGGACCCGCTCGCCGCCGTCCGGATGCGCTGCCAGCTCGCCCGCCCGCTCTGGGAACAGCGCCGCTACCAGGAGGCCGCCGAGCAGCTGCGGGGCGCCGTCCACCGCGCCGAACTGCTCGGCTCCACCGAGCCGGAGCGCAAGCTCCGCGCCTCCGCAGTCGAGTTCCGCGGCAAGCTGGCCTCCGTCCAGGGCGACTGGGCCGCCGCCGTTCCCGACTTCGAGGCGGCCCGCGCCGAGCACCTCGCCATCGGCAACACCTACGGCGCGATGCTCCAGACCTACCTGCTCGGCCGTGCCGCCCTCGCCCTCGGCGACCCCGGCCGTGCCGTCACCCTGCTCACCGAGGCGCACCGGGTCGCCACCGAGCTCCGGCGGGCCCGGATGGCCTCCCGCACCGCCTTCGAACTCGCCACCGCCCTGCGCGCGGCCGGTCGGCCGGAGGAGGCCGCGCCGCACTACCGGGCCGCCCTCGACGGTGCCCGCGCCCGGCACTCGGCCGCGGACGAACTGCGGGTCCTGGACGCGCTGGCGGACTTCCACCAGGAGCTCGGCGAGGCCGAGCGGGCGGCCGGCTACCGGGCGGAGGCGGAGCGCCTGCGGGGGTAGGACAGGCCCCGCGTGCCTGACGGCCGCGCTGCGCCGGTGGCGGCCGTCGGCCGGTCGGACGCGCAGGGGGGCGGGCCCGCGCCGCCGTACCGTCCGCCGGACGGGCGGGACCGAGCGGGTCAGACCGGGTGGTCCGACTCGGCGTCGGTGGCGGGTGCCAGCCGGATGCGGTGCGTCGTGCTGCCGAGGCGAGCGGTCAGGGTGGCGGGGAGGGTGCGCAGGGCGTCCGGGCGGGCGGCGAGCCAGGTGTGGACGGCGGACAGGGCGGCGGCCGGGTCGGTGCGGCGGACGCGACCGCCGGAGCGGTCGGCGGCCACGTGGACGCCGACCGGGGCGCCGCCGTCGCGGCGCAGCAGGGCGGTGGCGGGGGAGAGGAGCACGGCGGCCGTGCGGCAGTTCGGATGCTCCTCGAAGACCTCGGCCGTCCAGTCGGCGGCGGTCCGGTACTCGTGGTGCCAGCCGGTTCGCGCGGCCGGGGCGTCGGCGCGGCGGTAGATCAGGGCGGCGCTCTGGAGCGCGCGGGTGCCGGCCCGGCCGTACTCGGCGGCGAGGTGGTGGAAGGGCAGGTCCGTCCAGGGCGGGAGCCGTTCGACGGTGATCGGATCACGGTCGGTGGACGCCCGGACGGCGAACGCGGCCGGGGCCTGCGGGGCGTGCTCGGGCACCGGCAGCGGGCGCGGCCGCACGGGGTACGGCGGCGGGACCAGACCGAGCAGCTTGTACAGCTCGGGCCGCAGCGTCTCCAGGCACCGTCCGGTGCGCGCGAAGGCCCGTTCGGCGAACCGGCGGGTGCGGCCTGGCCGTTCCGACAGGCACGGCGCCGGGTCCACCGGGTCCAGACGCGGTACGGCGGCGAGCAGCCGGGCCATCGGGCTGCCGGGGACCAGCTCGTCGGCGCCGTCGCAGGCCGCCACCACCGGCAGGTCCAGCGCGGCGGCGTAGAGCGCCACCGAGCCGTGGTCGGTGACCAGGACGTCCGCGGCGACGAGCAGGGCCGCCCACTCCTCGTACGGCGCCGCGAGCATCAACCCGGCGTCCAGCGCGGGGCGCAGCCGCCGGGACAGGTCGAAGGAGCCGGTCCGGCTGTACTCGTTGGGGTGGACGATCAGCGCCAGCTGGTACCCGTCGTACGGCAGCCGGGCGGCGAGTTCGGCGGGCAGGCCGGGTCGGCGGGCGAGCAGCGACTGCGGTCCCCAGGTGGAGGAGAGCACCACCAGCCGCCGCCCGCCGGTGCCGAGCGCGGCGCGGACGGCCTCGCGCCGGTCCAGGGACTCCAGGATCCGGTCGAGCGTCGGATCCCCGGCGACGATGGCGTGCCGCCGGGCGTCGGGCAGCCGGGCGGCCAGCCGTTCGATCTGGTCGGGGTGGGCGAGGGCGTGCAGGGCGGCGGTGGGGCTGCCGCCGCTGAGCAGGAACGCCGGGTCGAGGCCGGACGGCAGCTCCGGCGAGCCCTCCCGCGCCAGCGCCTTGTTGAAGCCCGCGCCGTGCGGGAGCAGCACCTGCCGACCGCGCAGGCCGCCGAGCGCGCCCTTGGGGCTGGCGGTGAGGATCAGGTCGTGCCGGCCGGCGAGGGCCTCGGCCCACGGGATGCAGCGCGCCCCGGCGGCGTCCACGGCCGCGAGCGCGTCGGCGGCGAAGTCTGAGCCGGGCACGAGGGTGAAGCGGCAGCGGACCCGGTCGTCACCCTCGAAGGCGGGCAGCAGGTCGAGCAGCCGGTGCAGCGCGGCGGCCGAGCGCACGGCGAACAGCACCTCGGCGGGGGAGTCCGGGCTGCGCGGGGCGCTACGTGGCTGGCTGGCTGGCTGGCTGGCTGGCTGGCTGGCTGGGCCGACGGTCCCGTACCACACCTCAGCGCCCCTCGGCGACGGTGCGGCGGCACCGGCTCGGCGCGGTCGGGGTGGTCCTGCGGGGGCATGGGGGCGATGGTATCCGCCAGGGCGTGCAGACGGTGTGGTCCGGCGAAACCCGCCCCGCCGCTCCCTCTCGCCGGACGCCCCGTCTGTCGCGCAGGTGAGTCCACGCGACCCGTGCGGGAACGGTTGCGGCAGGTCAGACCCCGGCCCCGGCCTTCGCCCCGACCCCGGCCTCCACCCCCGCCAGCAGCCCGCTGACCGCCGGGGACCACGGGCGGCCGGCCGGCCCGGTCAGCGACAGCGTCCGGTGGACGGTGGGCCGGATCGGGACCAGTACGCACTCGGCCGGGAGCATGGTCAGCGCCAGCGCGGGCATCACCGAGACCCCGACGCCCGCGTGCACCATGCCGATCAGGGTGTTCAGGTCGCGGATGCGGTGCCGGGGCGTGAAGCGGGCGCCGGCCCGCCGGTAGGCCTCGCGGATGTGGCGTTCGCAGCCGCCCTCCGAGAGCAGGAAGTCGTCGTCCTCCAACTCGGCTACGTGGATGGATGGTTGACCGGCGAGCGGGTGGTCGCGGCGCAACAGCGCGTGCATCGAGTCGGCGCCGAGCGCGACTGCCCCGGGCGGCAGCGGCCCGGCGTCCACCAGCACGGCGGCGTCCACCGTGCCCGCCTCCAGCCAGGCCGCCAGCTCCTCGTCCTCGCCCTCGAAGACCCGGACGGTCACCTGCGGGTAGGCCGCCCGCCAGTCCTGCAGCAGCCCGGGCAGCAGCGCCTGGCAGACGGTGGTCGGCGCCGCCAGGCGTACCGTGCCGGTCAGGCCGCCGGAGTGCCGGGTGGCGATGGCGCGGACGGCGGCGGCCGAGGCGACGGCGGTCCGGGCGTGCGGCAGGACCTGCTCACCCAGCGGGGTGGGGCGGCACGGGTTCCCGCGCCGCAGCACGGGCGCGCCGAGGTTCCGCTCCAGCGCGGCGACGGCGTGCGAGACCGCGGACTGGCTGATGCCCAGCTCGTCGGCGGCCGCGCTGAAGCCGCCGGTGTCGGCGACCGCGACCAGTGCCCTGAGCTGGGCCAGGTTGATGTCCGGGGTCATGAGACTTCCTCATCACGAACGGGCTACCACTTGTTGGACTCATGCTCCGGGCCGGGCCACGCTCTGTCCAGCGACAAGCGAACACGCGAACACGCGAACACGCGAACACGCGAGCAGTGCGAGGACGGAGGTGGTGGGAGTGCGGCGCTGGCTGCCGGGCTTCGTGGCCCTGTCGGTGATCTGGGGCGCGAGCTTCGCCCTGATCAAGGTGGCGGTCGACGCGGGGGTGCCGCCGGTGTGGGTGGCATTGTGGCGCTGCCTGTTCGGTGCCGTCACGCTGTGGGCGGTCCTGCTGCTGCGCGGCGAGCGGGCCCCGCGCGATCGGGCGCTGTGGGGGCATTCGGCCGTGGTCGCGGTGCTGCTCAACACCGTGCCGTTCACCCTGTTCTCCTTCGGCGAGACCAGGGTCAGCTCGGTGCTCGCCGGGGTGATGAACGCGACCACCCCGCTGTTCACCCTGCTGTTCGCGGTGCTCACCGTCCCCGAGGAGCGCCACCCGGGCGCCCGCCGGCTGGCCGGCCTCGGGCTCGGCTTCCTCGGCGTGCTCACCGTGCTCGGGGTCTGGCGCGGCCTCGGCGCCGGGGCGACCGCCGGCGCGCTGGCCTGCCTGGCCGCCGCCTGCTGCTACGGCGCCGGCTTCGCCTACCTGCGCCGCTTCCTGTCCGGCCGCCCGGAGTCGGTGACCACCCTCTCCGCACTCCAGATCGGCTGCGCCGCGGCCGAGCTGGCCCTGATCGCCCCGCTCGCCGCGGGTGCCCCGCACTGGCCCGGCCACGCCGCGTCCGCCGCCCTGCTGGTGCTCGGCGCGCTCGGGACGGGCCTGGCCTACCTGCTCAACCTGGGCCTGGTCCGGTCGGCGGGCACGACGGTGGCCTCCGCGGTCACCTATGTGACCCCGCTGTGGTCCACCGCCCTCGGCGCGGCCTTCCTGCACGAGCCGGTGGGCTGGAACGCCCTGGCCGGCGGCGCGCTGGTGATCGTGGCCGTCGCGCTGACCAGGCCGCGCCGGGCCCGGACCGTGCAGCAGGCCGAGGACCCGAAGGGCCGTCAGCCGGTCGGCTAGGGTGGATCGGGTGAGCGAGGGGAGCGGCGGGCGGACCAGCGCGGGGACCAGCGAGGGGGAGCAGCAGCCGACGTCCGTGGGCGAGGCACTGCGGGCGAACCCGCTGCGCTTCCCGTTCACCCGCTGGGTGCCGCGCTGCTGGGCGTACCTGCTCGGCGGCGCGCTGTTCGGGCCGGTGCTGCTGGCGGTCCTCGCGGCGCTGCTGGTGCTCGGTGCGGGGCTGTCGGTGGTCGGCGTCGGGCTGCCGGTGCTGCTCGCCCTGGCGCTCGCGGGCATCCCCGCAGCGGCCGTGGCCCGGTGGCGGCTGCGGTTGGTCGAGCCGTTCCCCCTGTCCGACCCGCACCGGAGCCTGCCCGGGGCGGGCCGCCGCGCCCGGATCCGCACCCGGTTGCGCGAGCGGGCCACCTGGCGCGAACTCGCCCACGCCGTGCTCGTCTCGACCGTGCTGGCCGCCGCCTCGCTCGGTTTCACCGCGCTGCTGGTGTTCTCCGGCCTGTACGTGATCTCCCCGCTGGTGGTCTGGGCGCTCGCTCCGGAGACCGTGATGCTCGTCCCCGGGCACGCCGTCCCCGGGCCGCTCGCCGCCCTGCCGTTCGCCGCCGCCGGGCTGGCCGGCCTGCTGCTCTGCGCGTACGTCGGGGCGCTGCTGGCCTGTGCCGAGGTCGCGCTGGCCCGCTTCCTGCTCGGGCCCCGGGAGGACGACCTCGGCCGTCAGGTGCTCGAACTCACCCGCTCCCGCGCCCGGTTGGCCGACGCCTTCGAGGCCGAGCGGCGCCGGATCGAGCGCGACCTGCACGACGGCGCGCAGCAGCAGCTGGTCGCGCTCAGCATGACCCTCGGACTCGCCGAGTACGAGCTGCGCGGCCAGGAGGGGGCCGGGGGCGGTGGCCGGGAGGCCCGCGGCGAGGGCGCCCGGGACGCCCGGGCCGCCGAACTCGTCACCCGGGCGCGCGGCGAGGCCCGGCAGGCGCTGGAGCAGCTGCGCGAACTGGTGCGCGGCATCCACCCGCAGGTGCTCACCGACCACGGGCTCGCCGCCGCCGTCGACGAGGTCGCGCAGCGCCACCCGATCCCGGTGGCCACCGACATCGAGCTCCCGGAGCGGCTGCCCGCCCCCGTGGAGACCACCGCCTACTTCACCGTCACCGAGGCGCTCACCAATGCGGCCAAGCACAGCGGTGCCACCGCGATCACCGTCCACGGGCGGCTCGCGGGTGGCCGGCTGGTCGTCCAGGTGACCGACGACGGGCGCGGCGGGGCGGACCCGGCCGCCGGGGCCGGACTGGCGGGACTCGCCGACCGGGTGGCACTGCTGAGAGGACGGCTGATGGTGACGAGCCCGACGGGCGGCCCGACGACGCTGCGGCTGGAGGTCCCGTGCTCCGGGTCGTGATCGCCGAGGACGCGGTGCTGCTGCGCGCCGGACTCGTCGAACTCCTCGCGCTCGGCGGCCACCGGGTGACCGCCGCCGTCGGCGACGCCGGGGCGCTGGCCGCGGCCGTGGACGCCGACCGGCCGGACATCGTGGTCACCGACGTCCGGATGCCCCCCGACCACACCGACGAGGGCCTGCGCGCCGCCCTCGCCCTGCGCGAGCGCCACCCGGGCCTGCCCGTCCTGGTCCTCTCCCAGTACGTGGCCACCCCGTACGCGACCCGGCTGCTCGCCGCCGCCGGCGCCCAACCGGCCGGTCTGGGGTACCTGTTGAAGGACCGGGTCGGCGACGTCGCGGACTTCCTGGACGCGCTGCGGCGGGTCGCCGACGGGGAGACGGTGATCGACCCCGAGGTGGTCCGGGTGCTGCTGCGCGGCCAGTCCGCCGACCGCCCGCTGGCCCGACTCACCCCGCGTGAACGCGAGGTGCTCGCGCTGATGGCCGAGGGCCTCAACAACCAGGCCGTGGCGGGCCGGTTGAGCATCACCGAGGCCTCGGTGGTGAAGCACTGCGGGAACATCTTCACGAAGCTGGACCTGGACCCGACGGAGGGCAACCGGCGGGTGCTCGCCGTGCTGGCGCACCTGCGGGGCGGTGAGCGGCCGGCCGGGTGACGATCCACCCACTTGTCACGGTGGTTTCGGTGCCGGAACGATGGCGTCATGGCGAGGACACGGGAACCGCAGAGCGCAATCGTCAACCGACTGCTCAAGGGCGAGGCGACCAAGGACGACAGCACGACGGCCCAGACGAACTTCCTGCTGTGGCTGCGGCAGGAGTGGGACGGGGACGGCGACCAGGCGCTGGCGGCCTGCCTGGACGTGCTGGCCGAGGCCGGGGGCGAGGAGTGGCGGGCGCTGCCGGAGCGCGATCTGTCCGCCCACGTCTGGCTGTTCAGCTTCTCCTGCCCGAGCCGGGACGACCTGCCGGGCCAGGCAAGGAACTGGGTGACGGCGGTGCGCGCCAACGGCGGGGCGCCCGCGATCGCACGGCTGGTCAGGCACCTGCGGGGGCAGCCGGATTGACCGGGGCGGTCGCGCCGGGCAGGGGTACCTCGGGGTCCAGCAGGTCGGTGAGCCGCCGTGCCGAGGACTCCCAGGTCCAGTGCTCCTCGGCCCAGCGCCGCCCCGCCGCCCCCGTCCGGGCGCGCTCGGCGGGCGGGGCGAGCAGGATCCGGGTCAGGGCGGCGGCCACCTCGGCGGGGGAGCGGCCGTCGACGACCGTGCCGGTGACGCCGTCCAGGACGGTGTCCGGGGCGCCGCCGGAGCGGCCGGCCACCACCGGGAGGCCGGCGGCGGCCGCCTCCAGGTAGACGATGCCGAGGCCCTCGGCCTCCAGCCCCAGCCGACGGGTGCGGCACGGCATCGCGAAGACGTCCGCCGCGGCGTAGTGGACGGCCGTCCCCGCGTGGCCGAGGCCGCCGGTGAACACCACGCTGCCCGGCTCGGTGAGCCGGCGGGCGAGGCCCCGCAGCCGGTCCTCGTCCGGGCCCCGGCCGACCAGCACCAGGGTGGTCCCGGGCACGGCCCGGCGGATCGCGGGCAGCGCGCGGATCAGTACGTCCTGGCCCTTGCGCGGGACAAGCCGTGCCACGCACAGGACGACCGGGGCGCCGGACGCGCCGGTGGCGGTGGCCGGCCGGAAGACCGACGGGTCGACCCCCGGTACCAGGCGCGCCAGCCGGGCGTCCGGCCCGAGCGCGGGGGCGATCCGGGCACGGGTGTAGGCGCCGAGGTAGGTCACCACGTCCGAGCTGCGGCCGATCCGGCGCAGCAGGCCGCGGGCGCCCGGCGTGCGGGCCCACCAGATCTCGTGGCCGTGCGTGGTGGCGACGGTGCGGCGGATGCCGGGCGCCAGCCGCCGCAGCCCCGGCGTCATCGCGGCGAGCGGTGCGGCGGCGCCGAACCACACCCGGTCGCAGCCGTGCGCCCGGGCTATCCCGGCGGCCTGGCGGGTGGCCCGCGGGGTCGGCAGCAGGGTGCGCGCGCGGTCGCGGATCACCGGGTAGGGGAGAGCGGCGTCGTGGCGCTCCGCGCCCGGTTCGGCCGAGGTGTAGACCACGACGTCGTGGCCGGGGACGCGGTCGGCCATGGCCTTGACGAAGGTCTCGATTCCGCCCTGGCGCGGCGGGAAGTCGTTGGTGACGACGAGGGTGGTGCCCATGGCAGGCCTTTCGGAGCGGAGAGCGGGAAGGCTTTCGGAACGGGGAGCAGGACGAGGACGAGCGGCAGCGCGAGGTAGCCGAACCGCCCGGCGGGCGCCAGCAGGAAGGCCGCCGACAGCCCCAGGGCCAGCCGGTGCGCCGCCGCGGCCGCGGTGCGCGGCGGGTGGGTGAGCAGCGAGGCCCCGACGGCGAGCCCGGCGAGCAGCAGCAGGGCGACGGCGGCGTACCAGCCGGGCGCACCGAGGTCGGCGAGCAGCCGCCCGGGCAGCGGGCTGGCGGCCGGGGTCGGCAGCCGGCCGCGCCCGGTGGGGAAGGCGAACACCTGCTCCACCAGCGGCCCCGGCGCGCGCAGTGCCACCGGCAGCACCGCCACCGCCGCAGCCCCCACCGCGACGGCCGCCCCGCGCAGCGCCGCGCGCCGTCCGGCGGAAGCCGCCAGCAGGGCCGCCACCACGGCGAGCGCGGGCCAGGCCGTCCACTTCAGCGAGCAGGCGGCGGCCAGCGCCAACCCGGCCGCCACCGGCCGCCGTTCGGCGGCGCGGACCAGGGCGAGCCAACAGAGGCCGGTGAGCGGCAGGTCGACCCCGCTGACGCAGAGCGGCAGCGCGACCACTGGTGAGGCGGTGAGCGCGGCGGCGCCGAGCCGGTGCCCGACGGGTACCGTCCGCAGCACGCAGAGCAGGAACACCGCCGCACACCAGAGCCGGGCGTCGCCCAGCGGCGAACCGCCCAGCAGAGCCCGGGGCAGGCCCAGCAGGGCCATCCCGGGGAGGTACGGGGTGTACTCCGCGACGGACTGCGGGTCGGCCAGGTACGGCGTGCCGGTGTGCAGCAGCAGCGACCCGGAGCGCTCGATCACCCCGACCTCGCTCTGCCCCCGCCCGTCCGGCACCAGCACGAGCAGCGGCACCAGCACCGCCCCGACGGCCGCGACCGCCACCGACACCTCACGACCGCGCCGCCGCAGCAGCACCACGGCGAGCGCCGCCGACAGGTACCCGCAGGCCGCCCAGGCCCCCCAACTCCGGTGCGGCCCGAGCCCGGACACCACCGGGAACGCCCCCGCCCACCCCGCCGCGACCACCCACCCGCCGCACCACCACCACGCCCGTTTCGTCACCCCTCCATTGCATCGGCGCAGGCCGGCGGGGTCATCACGGCCAAGTCGAGTCCTGTGGTCGGGTTTCCCCTACCCCGCCCGCCGGTGGCGTGGGGCCGGCACTGCGCATCCCCCTGCCCGCGCTGACGTTCGGTGGTCGACGGATTACTGCTCGTCCCGACCTTCCCGCTATCCTCACCGTGTGCTGAGGTCGTGGGGTGCGGCGGTGGAGCGGGCGCAGGACCGGCTGGCAGCGGGGCCGCGGCTGCGGGCGGCCGGGCCGGGGGAGGAACGGCGGTTCGCGCTCTGGGACTTGGCGTCCCTGGTGGAGGGCGAGCTGGGCGAGCCGGTGGACCCGGACGGGCTGGCGCCGCAGGCGGAGCGCGGGTGGCGGGAGCGGCTGGGGGAGAGCGGCCGAGAGTGGCCGGGCGGGGAGCTGTACCGGCGGCGCTACTGGATCCAGGACGACGCCGGTGCCGTGGTGGGCACCGTCGCGGTGGACAACTGGACCAAGGGCCCGAGCCAGCTCGCCGTCTCCTCCCTCTACGTGACCCCGGCCGCGCGGGGCCGGGGGCTGGCCGCCGCCGCGCTGGACGAGGTGTACGCGGCGGCCACCGCCGAGGGCCTGCCGGGGTTCCGGCTGGAGGCGCACTGGTCATGGCAGCCGGCGGTCCGCTACTACCTGCGCCGGGGCCTGTGGGTGGTGGGCTGGAAGCGTTCGCTGTCCTTCGCCCGGATGCCGCAGCTCCCGCTGCACCGGGTACGGGAGGAGGACGGCCGGCTGTTCCTGCTGGTCGCCGACCGGCTGCGCGGCTGGGTGCCGATACTGACCGCGGGGCAGGAGGGCCGCTGGCTGCGGCTGGACGAGACGGCGGACTACCGGGGCTGCGACGGCTGGGTGCACGAGTACGCCCGCTCCACGCTGGCCCTGTACCTGGCGCTGGCCGGCCGGCCGCTGGTGCGCGGCCCGCAGTGGTGGGCGGAGGCGTGGCGCTGGTCGGACGCGGGGGAGCCGGAGGGCTTGGCGTACCGGATCGAGGAGTTCGAGCGGGCGGCCCGGACGGCGGGCCGGCGGATGGTCAGCCCGTACCGCCCGGTGCCGCTGCCGGACCCCGCCCCGCCGCCGTCCTCACCGCTGTCCTCGCCGCCGTCCCCGCAGCTGGCAGACTCGGGGGATGGCTGAGATCGAGATCGACGGCGCCCCCGCCGACCCGGCGCGGCTGGCCGCGCTGGGGCTGCTCAACTACGGGCACTTCACCACCCTGCGCGCCGAGGCGGGCCGGGTGCGCGGTCTGGCGCTGCACCTGGACCGGCTGGTCCGGGACTGCCGGGTGCTGTTCGGTGCCGAGCTGGACCGGGCGGTGGTGCGGGAGCGGATCGGAGCGGTGCTGCCCGCCGACGGTGCGCCGGTGACCGTCCGGGTGACCGTGTACGACCCGGCGCTCGGCCTGGAGCGCCCCGCCGCCCCGGCCGCACCCGTCCTGCTGGTGACCACCCGCCCGGCCGTGGCGGCCGCGCCCGCCCCGCTGAGGGTCCGCACCGTGGCGTACCGGCGGGAGCTGCCGGAGGTGAAGCACGTCGGCCTGTTCGGCCTGGTGCACCACCGTCGGCAGGCCCAACTCGCTGGCTACGACGACGTGTTGCTGGTCGACCAGGACGGCCTGGTGGTCGAGGGCGCGACCTGGAACGCCGGCTTCCTGGCCGGGGACGAGCTGGTCTGGCCGCAGGGCCCGAGCCTGCCCGGCGTGACCGAGGCCCTGCTGTCGGGCGCGTACCGGGGCCCGCAGTCCCGCGAGCCGCTGCCCGCCGCCGGGCTGGACCGCTTCACCGCCGCCTTCGCGGTGAACGCGGGCGTCGGGGTGCGGCCGCTGGCGGCCGTGGACGGCACCGCCTTCGACCCCGACCACCCGGTGCTCGCCGAACTGCGCGCCGCCTACCTGGGGATCCCCGCCGAACCGGTGGGGGGATAACCCCACCCACGGTCCGCCGGTGACCTGCATGGTTCGCGGAAGCCGTCCTTCCTAGGGTGGAACACGTCGACGACGAGCGACGCAGAACCGAAGGAAGGCCCATCCATGGCACGCCGCCAAGACCGCCGCAGGACCGATGCGTACGGCACCGATGCGTACGGCACCGACGTGTACGGCGCCAACGCATACGGCACCGATGCGTACGGCACCGACGTTCACGGCACGGCCCCGGGCGGCGCCGCCCGGCCGGCGGCTCCGGCGGTCGAGCTGCGCGGGGTGCGCCGCACCTACGGGCGCGGCGAGGCGACGGTGCAGGCGCTGCGCGGGATCGACCTGGCGCTCGGCCACGGCAGCTTCACCGCGGTGATGGGCCCGTCCGGCTCCGGCAAGTCCACCTTCCTCCAGTGCGCGGCGGGCCTGGACCGCCCGGACTCCGGGCAGGTCCGGCTCGGCGGCGAGGACATCACCGCGCTGAGCGAGAACCGGCTCACCAAGCTGCGCCGCAGCCGGATCGGCTTCGTCTTCCAGTCCTTCAACCTGCTGCCCTCGCTCACCGTCGAGCAGAACGTGCTGCTCCCGCAGCGCCTCGCCGGGGAGCGCCAGGACCGGGCCCGGGCACGGGAGTTGCTGGAGCGGGTGGGCCTCGGCGAGCACGCCCGGCGGCGGCCCGGCCAGCTGTCCGGTGGTCAGCAGCAGCGGGTGGCGATCGCCCGCGCGCTGATCACCCGCCCCGACGTGGTGTTCGCCGACGAGCCGACCGGCGCGCTGGACACCCGGACCGCGCACGAGGTGCTGGCCCTGCTGCGCCGGGCCGTGGACTCGCTCGGCGCGACCGTGGTGATGGTGACCCACGACCCGGTGGCGGCCTCCTTCGCCGACCGGGTGCTGTTCCTGGCCGGCGGCGCGATCGTGGACGACCTGCCGCACCCGAGCCCGCAGGCCGTCGCGGACCGGATGGTCGCGCTGACCGCCCGCCCGGTGGGAGTGGCGGCATGACGAACGGACTCGCACGCGCCTCGGTGCGCTTCCGGCCCGCGTCCTTCGTGGGCACCCTGGTCGCCCTGCTGCTGGGCGCCGCCGTGGTGGTGGCCTGCGGGGTGCTGCTGCAGACCGGCCTGACGGCGAGCGTCCGGCCCGACCGGTACGCCGCCGCCCCGGTGGTGGTCGCGGCCGACCAGGCGGTGAAGATCCAGCGGAAGATCGGCGAGGACACCGAGACCGAGGAACAGGCCACCCCGGAGCGGGCCCGGACGGACGCCGCGCTGGTCGGCCGGCTGGCCGCGCTGCCCGGCGTCGCGGCCGCCCGGCCGGACACCGCCTTCCCGCTGCCCGCCACCGGGCAGGCGCCGGCCCTGACCGGCCGGGGCTTCGCCGCGCTCGGCATCGCCGGGCCGGGCGACCAACTGCTGGAGGGCCGCGCGCCCGGCGTGACCGAGGTCGTGCTGGACGCCGACACGGCGCGTGCAGCCCATCTCGCGCCTGGCGCGAGCCTCACGCTCACCGCGCCCGGCGGCACCGCGAACTACCGGGTCTCCGGTCTGGCCGCCGCCCAGCAGGCAGGCCCCACCGCGTGGTTCGCCGACGCCACCGCCGACCGCCTCTCCGGCCACCCCGGCCGGATCGACGCCATCGCCGTGCAGCCCCGCGAGGGCGTGACCGCCGCCGCACTGGCCGCACAGGTCCGCCAGGCCGTCGGCGGCGACGCCAAGACCTTCACCGGGGACGACCGGGGCGCCGTCGAGTACCCGGCTCTGGGCGGTGCCCGCACCCTGCTGATGGCCCTCGGCGGCAGCTTCGGCGGCTACGCCACCATGACCGCGATCTTCGTGGTGATGAGCACCGTCGCCCTCGCCACCGGCCAGCGCGCCCGCGAGTTCGCCCTGCTGCGCGCCATCGGCGCCACCCCGCGCCAGATCCGCCGCACCATCGCCGCCGAGGCGGTGCTGGTCGCGCCGCTCGCCGCGGCGCTCGGCATCCTGCCCGGACTGGCCCTCGCCCGCTGGTGGTTCGGCCAGCTGGTCGAGCGCGGCGCCATCCCCGCGGCCGTCCGTCTGGACGTCGGCCCGCTGCCGATGCTGGCCGCCGTCCTCGCCTGCACCCTCGCCGCGCTGACCGCCGGCTTCCTGGCCGCCCGCCGGCCGTCCCGGATGCGGGCCGCCCAGGCGCTCGGCGAGGCCGCCGTCGAACCGGCTCCCCCGGGCAAGGTGCGCACCGTCCTCGGGCTGGTCTTCACCGCCGGCGGTGTCGTGGCCGGCGCCGTCGCCACCGCCCTGGACGGCACCAAGGCCGCCCAGACCGCCCTCGGCGTCGTGATGTGCTTCATGATGGCCGTCGCCCTGCTCGGCCCCTGGCTGGCCCGGGGCGCCGCCGCGGTGCTCGGCGCCCCGCTGCGGGCCGGCGGTGCGCCCGGCTCGCTGGCCGCCGACAACGCCCGTGCCAACGCCCGTCGGCTGGCTTCCGCGATCACCCCGATCGTCCTGGTCACCGCCTTCTGCGGCACCCTGCTGATCCTCCAGACCACCGTGCGCCACACCACCGGCGAGAACGTCCGGGCCGGCATCACCGCCGACCACGTGGTCGGAGCCACCGGCCCGGGCCTGCCCGTCGGGACGGCCGGGCGGGCGGCCGGAGTGCCCGGCGTGGACACCGCCGTCGGCGTGCTGCGCACCGGAGTGATCTACAGGAACGGCGAGCAGCTGGGCTCCGCCCCCGTCCTCGGGGTGGACGGAGACCCGGCCCGGCTGCCCGAGGTGCTCGACCTGGGCGTGCGCAGCGGCGCGCTCGCCGACCTCGGCCGCGCCCCCGACACCATCGCGCTGAGCGCCACCCTGGCCGACTCCCTCGGCGCCGAGGTCGGCGACCGGGTGCCGCTCTGGCTCGGCGACGGCACCGCCGTGCGGCCCGCCGTGGTCGCGGTGTACGACCGCGGGCTCGGCGTCGGCCAGGCGCTGCTGCCCCGGGCCGCGGTGGCCGCGCACGTCACCGCCGGGTACGACAGCCAGGTGCTGGTCGCCGACGCGCCGGGCGCCGACCCGGCGGCGGTGGCCGCCGGGCTGGGCAGGCTGGCCGGGGCCGCGGTGACCGACCGGGCCGGGTTCGGCGCCCAGGCCGACAAGGACCTGGAGCTCAGCGGCTGGGCCAACACCGTGATGGCCGCGGTGCTCGGCGGGTTCGCCGCCGTCAGCGCCGCCAACACCCTGGTGATGACGGTGCTGGACCGGCGCCGCGAGGTCGCGCTGCTGCGGCTGGCCGGCACCACCCGGCGCCAGGTGCGCGGCATGATGCGCTGGGAGGCGCTGCTGGTGGCCGCGACCGGGCTGGCGGTCGGCGCGGTGATCGCCGGGGTCACGCTGGTGCCGGTCGCCCGGGGCGTGGCCAACTCCGCCCCGTACGTGCCGCCGATGCTCGCCGTGCCGCTGGCCGCCGGAGCCGTGCTGCTCTGCCTCGGGGCGACCGGGCTGCCGGCCCGGGCGCTGCTGCGGACCCGGCCGGCGGCGCTGGGCGCGGCGCGGCAGTAGGGGGGCCGCGGCAGCGGCGGGCTGCGACAGGCCGGGGAGGCGTGCCCTTGAGGATCGCTCA
>NZ_JBHVFE010000159.1:0-17876 GCF_042801945.1 Kitasatospora sp. NPDC057542 | reverse complement strand
GGACGGATGTTCCGACCGCCGTCCTCCCGACAGGTCCCTCAGATCGTGACCAGCGTCTCCAGCGGAGCGCCGTCGAGGTGCCCGGCCAACCGCTCGCGGCCGTCCAGGAAGCCCAGCTCCATCAGCACCACGACGCCCACCAGCTGGGCCCCGGCCTCCTTCACCAGGTCCAGCGAGGCGCCGATGGTGCCACCGGTGGCCAGCACGTCGTCCACCACCAGCACCCGCTCACCGGGCGCGAAGGCGTCGCACTGCACCTCCAGCGTCGCCGAGCCGTACTCCAGCTCGTACGAACGCCGGAACACCTCGCCGGGCAGCTTGCCCTGCTTGCGGATCGGCACGAAGCCGAGCCCGGCCGCGAAGGCCGCCGGGGCCGCCAGCACGAAGCCGCGCGCCTCCAGGCCCACCACCTTGGTCGCACCCAGCTCCGCGGCCCGGTCCGCCAGCGCCCGGGTGAGGGCGCCGAAGGCTTCGGCGTCGGCGAGCAGCGGCGCGATGTCCTTGAACAGCACACCCGGCTTCGGGTAGTCCGGGACGTCCCGGATCCGGCTGTTCAGCAGCTCGGCCAGTGCGGTGTCGGCGGTGGTCACGGTTCTGTCCTTCACGGTGGTGGGGCCTCGGGGTCGCGGCCGGGGTCAGCGCTTGGTGGACGGACGGCCCTTGGCACGGGTGGTGCCGGCCGACCGGCCGCGCTGTCCGACCATACCCGCAGGCTGCTCCTCGCCCGTCGGCTCCCCGTCCACCGCGACGGCGTCCGCCGCCTCGGCCTTGGCGGCCCGGTGCTGCAGGACCCGCTTGCGCAGCGCCTTCATCTCCGGCTGCTCCTCCTTGAGCTGCGCCAGCAGCGGGGTGGCGACGCAGATCGAGGAGTAGGCACCGGCCGCGAGACCGATGAACAGCGCGAGCGAGATGTCGTTCAGGGTGCCGGCGCCCAGGATGCCGCCACCGATGAACAGCAGCGCGGCGACCGGCAGCAGCGCCACCACGGTGGTGTTGAGCGAGCGCACCAGGGTCTGGTTGAGGCCCGCGTTGGCCGCCTCGCTGTAGGTGAGCTTGTTCTGCTTGGTGATCCCCTTGGTGTTCTCCTTCACGGTGTCGAAGACGACGACCGTGTCGTAGAGCGAGTAACCGAGGATGGTCAGGAAGCCGATCACCGTACCCGGGGTGACCTCGAAGCCCACCAGGGCGTACACGCCGATGGTGATCAGGAGGTCGTGGATGAGGGCGACCAGGGCGGACACCGCCATCCGCCACTCGAAGGCGATCGCCAGGTAGACCGTCACCAGGATCATGAAGACGATCAGACCGGTGAGCGCCTTCTGGGAGATCTGCTTGCCCCAGCTGGGGCCGATCACCTGGGCCTCGACGGTGTCCAGCGGCACGCCGAGCTTCTGCGAGAGCTCGGAGCGGATCTCGTCCGAGCTCTTCGGCTCCTCGGTGCTGACCTGGATGCGGATCTTGCCGTTTTCGGTCGACTGGACCAGCGGGTGCGAGGAGACGACCCCGTTCGCGGTGTCCTGCGCCTGGGAGACCGTCAGCCCCGGCTTGGCCACGGTGTAGACCGAGCCGCCCTTGAACTCGATGCCCAGGTGCAGGCCCATGGTCAGGCCGATCGCCGCGACCAGCACGATCACGCCGGAGATGGAGTACCAGAGCTTGCGGCGACCGACGAAGTCGAAGCTGACTTCGCCCTGGTAGAGCCGGTGGCCCAGGTTGGAGAAGCGTGACACGGTGTCAGGCCTCCTTCACGGCGGCAGAGGAGGGGCTACGGCGACGGCTGCTGCGCAGCGGCGGGCGGGCGCCCAGCCGCTTCGGGTCCAGGCCGGACCACGGGTGACCGTTCAGGAAGAACTTCCGGCGGGCCAGCAGCGTGATCAGCGGCTTGGTGAAGAGGAAGATCACCACGACGTCGAGCGCCGTGGTCAGACCCAGGGTGAACGCGAAGCCCTGGACCTTGCCGACCGAGACCACGTAGAGCACGGCGGCACAGAGGAAGGACACGAAGTCCGAGACCAGGATGGTGCGCCGGGCGCGCGGCCAGGCCCGCTGGACCGCCGGGCGCAGCGGGGCGCCCTCGCGGACCTCGTCGCGGATGCGCTCGAAGTACACGATGAAGGAGTCGGCGGTGATACCGATCGCGACGATCGCACCACAGACCGCCGGCAGGTTCAGCGCGAAGCCGATCGCACTGCCGAGCAGGCTCATGATCGAGTAGGTCAGGGCCGCCGAGACGAGCAGACCGGCGATCGAGACCAGGCCGAGGCCGCGGTAGTAGACCAGCGAGTAGGCGACCACCAGGATCATGCCGATCGCGCCGGCAACCAGACCGGCCTTGAGCTGGTCGCTGCCGAGCGCCGGGGAGACGGTGGTGATGTCGCTCTTGCTGAACTCCAGCGGCAGGGCGCCGTAGCCCAGCACGTTGGCGAGGTCCTGCGCCTCGGTCTGCTTGAACTGGCCGGTGATGACCGCGCTGCCGCCCGGGATCGGGCCGTTGACCTGCGGGTGGGAGACGACCTGGTTGTCCAGCACGATGGCGAACTGGTTGGTCGGCGGGGTCTGGGTGGCCAGCTGGCCGGTGATCTTCGAGAAGGCGTCGGTGCCGGCGCCGTTGAACTGGAGCTGGACCTGCCAGCCCGCGCCGGTCTGGGTGTCGATGCCGGCCTGGGCCTTCTCGACGTCCGAGCCCTTCACGGCCACGGGGCCGAGGGCCAGCTTCTCGTAGTAGCCCTTCTCGGCCTTCTGGGAGCAGGCGACGACGGGCTTGTCGTCGGCGCCAGTCTGGGCGGCGCGGACCTCGGGCTTGGAGCAGTCCAGGGCGGCGAACGCGGAGGCCAGCTCCGGCGGCACGGTGCCCTGGGTCATCGCGGCGCTGAGGTCGGCGGCGCTCGGCGGGGTGGCCGGGGCGCTCGGGGCGCCGGTGGCCGGGGCCGCGCTGCCGGTGGCGGAGGGCGCGGCGCCGGTGGCGGCGGCGGTCGGGCTGGCGCCCTCGGCGGCCAGCGCCTCGCTCGCGGCGCGGCCCTGCTTGGTGGCGCTCGCGGTCGCGGACGGGGTGGCGCCGGCGGACGGGGTCGCCCCCGGGGTGCCGGTGGCGCCCGCGGACGGGGTGTCGGTCGGCGCCGGAGCGGTGACGCCGCTGGGGGCCACGGCCAGGACCGGGCGGAAGAACAGCTTGGCGGTGGTACCCACCTGGTCCGCCGCGTTCTGCCGGTCGCCGCCCTTGGGGATGTTCACGATGATCGTGTCCGAGCCCTGGGTCTGGACCTCCGCCTCGGAGACACCCATCCCGTTGACGCGGCGCTCGATGATCCCGACGGCGATGTCCATGTTGGACTTGGTGAGCGCCTTGGGGTCGGTCGACTTCGCGGTCAGCGTGATGCTGGTGCCACCGGCGAGATCGATCCCGAGCCGGGGCTTGGTGGTGCCGTTCCCGAACATGAGGGCGACCAGTCCGACGGTGACGACCAGGATGAGGGCCAGCGCCCGCCCTGGGTAGCCGTCGCGCGGGCGCGACTTGGGTGTTGCCACCTTGCTCGTTTCTCCCTGTCCATGCCACTTCCCCGGCCGTACCCCCGGCCGGCGGATGTCGGGACGGGGGTACGGCGGTTGGGCGGCCCTGAGGTCCTGTGGGCTCGCGGCACTGCGCCGCGCGACCGGGCGGGTTGCCCGGCCGTACTACTTGCTCGCGGGAGCCCCGCCCTCGGCATCGCCCTTCTCGGCGCTGTCCTTGGTGAGCGTCAGCGGCTTGTCCTCGACCGGCTCGGCGTCCTCGGCCTCCGGCTCGGGCAGCTCGTCATCGGCGGGGCGGCCGTTGATGATCGCGTCGTACTCCTGGGGCTCCAGGACGGCCGCGATGGCGCTCTTGGTGAAGTGGGTGACCACGCCGGGCGCGATCTCCAGCTCGACGGTCTCCTCGTTGACCGCCTTCACCTGGGCGTACAGGCCACCGATGGTGCGCACCCCCGCCCCGGGCTCCAGCGCGGTCTGCATCTGCTGCATCTGCTGCTGGCGCTTCTTCTGCGACCGGAACATGAGCACGATCGCGATGATCGGGAGGAGAAGGATGATGAGGTTCACTGCAGCCAGGGTCCTTTACGGGCCGCCGGCCGGCGGCCTGTGTGGTATTGGTCGGCCCGTCAGGTGAGAGGGGCGGTCCGGCGGAGTCTAGGCGACCCCGAATCGATCGGACAACGCCAAGCATCGCATCCTGCCGCCGAAAGTGGCGACCCTCCGCCTGCACGGTTTCCCCGGACGCCGCTCCTGGCGTCTCACCGTGCCACCACGGAAGCGCCGGGTGGGAACCGACCCGCCGGAGTCACCCGTTCAGCCGATGGCGGTCAACTTTCGTCGGCGGGGAACAGCTCCGGCTGCGCCGGAACACCTCCGCGAGTGGTCTGGGCCGGCGGGGTCTGTGCCGGGGGAGTCAGGCCGAGGTGCTGCCACGCGGCCGCGGTGGCGATCCGGCCGCGCGGAGTGCGGGCGAGCAGGCCCTCGCGGACCAGGAAGGGCTCGGCGACCTCCTCGACCGTCTCGGACTCCTCCCCCACGGCGACCGCGAGTGTCGACAAACCGACCGGGCCGCCGCCGAACAGCCGCAGCAGCGCGTCCAGCACCGCGCGGTCCAGCCGGTCCAGGCCACGGGCGTCCACCTCGTAGACGTCCAGCGCCTGGGCGGCGATCCCCGCGGTGACCTGGCCGTCGTGCCGGACCTGGGCGTAGTCGCGGACCCGGCGCAGCAGCCGGTTGGCGATCCGCGGGGTGCCGCGCGAGCGCCCGGCAATCTCGGCCGCGCCGGCCGGGTCTATCTCCACGTCCAGCAGCGCGGCCGAGCGGTGCACCACCCGCTGGAGCTCGGCCGGGGCGTAGAACTCCATGTGCCCGGTGAAACCGAAGCGGTCGCGCAGCGGCGGCGGCAGCAGGCCGGCCCGGGTGGTGGCACCGACCAGCGTGAAGGGCGGCAGCTCCAGGGGGATGGCGGTGGCGCCCGGACCCTTGCCGACGATCACGTCGACCCGGAAGTCCTCCATCGCCATGTAGAGCATCTCCTCGGCCGGCCGGGACATCCGGTGGATCTCGTCGAGGAAGAGCACCTCGCCCTCGGTGAGCGAGGAGAGGATCGCCGCGAGGTCCCCGGCGTGCTGGATGGCCGGGCCGGAGGTGATCCGGATCGGGGCGCCCAGCTCGGCGGCGATGATCATGGACAGGGTGGTCTTGCCGAGCCCGGGCGGCCCGCTCAGCAGCACGTGGTCGGGCGCGCTGCCGCGCTTGCGGGCGGCCTGGAGCACCAGCGACAGCTGCTCGCGCACCCGCTCCTGGCCGATGAACTCGTCCAGCTGCTTGGGGCGCAGCGCCGCCTCCACCGCCTGGTCCTCACCGTCGGCGGCAGCCGTGACCAGCCGGTCGGCGGGTTCCGGGTCGTACATCGTCGCGGGCTCCAGAGTCTCCAGTGTCGACAAAAGGACAGATCGGCAGATGGTCAGCGGGCGCGGTTGAGCCCGCGCAGGGCGAGCCGGAGCAGGGCGCCGACGTCCGGCGTCGCCTGCGCCTCGGCCTCCGGGGTGACGGCCGCGACCGCCTCGTCCGCCTCGCGCGGGGCGTAGCCGAGGCCGGTCAGCGCGGAGTGCAGCTGCTCGCTCCACGGCGCCGGGCCGGTCGCAATCGGCTTCTGCGCGGGGACGGCGCCGTGCGGGGCACCGAGCTTGTCCTTGTACTCCAGCAGCAGCTTGGCCGCCTTGGCCTTCCCGATGCCCGGCACCGCGACCAGCGCCTTCTCGTCGCTGCCGGCGACCGCGGCGCGCAGCGCGTCGGGGCTGTGCACGCCGAGGATCGCCTGCGCCAGCTTGGGGCCGACGCCGGGCGCGGCCTGGAGGATCTCGAACACGGCGCGCTCGTCGTCGTCCGCGAAGCCGAACAGGGTCAGCGAGTCCTCCCGGACCACCAGCGAGGTGGCGAGCCGGGCCGGCTCGCCCAGCCGCAGCCCGGCCAGGGTGTTCGGGGTGCACTGCACGGCCATGCCGACGCCGCCGACCTCGACCACCGCGATCCCGGAGGAGATGGCCGCCACGGGCCCTTGCACGAAGGCGATCATCGGACGGTGCCTTTCAGGGAGGTGGAACGGGGGGTGGCGCGGGCGGCCCGGACGGCGGCCTCCAGCCGGTTGGTCGCCCCACCGCGCCAGATGTGGCAGATGGCCAGCGCCAGCGCGTCGGCGGCGTCGGCGGGTTTGGGCGGCGCGTCCAGCCGCAGCAGGCGCTGGACCATGGCAGTGACCTGCGCCTTGTCGGCCCGACCGGAGCCGGTGACGGCGGCCTTGACCTCGCTGGGGGTGTGCAGGGTGACGGGGATGCCGCGCCGGGTGGCGCAGAGCATCGCGACGGCGCTGGCCTGGGCGGTGCCCATCACGGTGCGGACGTTGTGCTGGGCGAAGACCCGCTCGACGGCGACCAGGTCGGGCCGGTGCTCGTCCAGCCAGGCCTCGATGCCCTGCTCGACCTGGAGCAGCCGCTGCCCGATCTCGGCGTCGGCGGGGGTGCGCACCACACCGACCCCGGCCATCCGCAGCGGCCGGCCCGGCGCACCCTCGACCACGCCGACTCCGCACCTGGTCAGCCCCGGGTCCACGCCCAGTACCCGCACCACTCGCCCCGCCTCTCGTCGATCGCCGCCCGGAGGCGACCTGCGAAGGCTACCGTCCGGGTCCGACAACCCCGCCGACGACACCGGCCCGGTGGTCCAGGGACCACCGGGCCGGGCAGTGAGAACGGTCACTCACCGACGATCACTGGGCAGTGATCACTCGGCGTCGAGCTGCGCGCCGACCTCGTCGGAGATGTCGAAGTTGGCGAAGACGTTCTGCACGTCGTCGCTGTCCTCCAGCGCGTCGATCAGCTTGAGGATCTTGCGGGCGCCGTCGACGTCCAGCTCGACCTGCATGCTGGGGAGGAAGTTGGCCTCGGCCGAGTCGTAGTCGACACCGGCGTCGACCAGCGCGGTGCGCACGGCGACCATCTTCGAGGCCTCGGAGACGATCTCGAACGAGTCGCCGAGGTCGTTGATCTCCTCCGGCTCCTGGTCCAGGACGACCTCGAACAGCTTGTCCTCGTCCACGCCGTCGGCCTTGGGGACGATGACGACACCCTTGCGGGTGAACAGGTACGACACCGAACCCGGGTCGGCCATCGAGCCGCCGTTGCGGGTCATCGCGACGCGCACGTCGGAGGCGGCGCGGTTGCGGTTGTCGGTGAGGCACTCGATCAGGACCGCGACGCCGTTCGGGCCGTAGCCCTCGTACATGATGGTCTGGTAGTCGGCGCCGCCGGCCTCCAGACCGCCACCGCGCTTGACGGCGCGGTTGATGTTGTCGATCGGGACCGAGCTCTTCTTCGCCTTCTGGATGGCGTCGTAGAGGGTCGGGTTGCCCGCCGGGTCGGGACCGCCGGTGCGCGCCGCCACCTCGATGTTCTTGATCATCTTGGCGAAGAGCTTGCCGCGCTTGGCGTCGATCACGGCCTTCTTGTGCTTGGTGGTAGCCCACTTAGAGTGGCCGGACATCGCCAGCTCCTTTACGTCGCCAAAGGGAAATGAAACAGATGAGATCTTACCGGTGTCGTCACCGGTAAGGCGCACACGGTCAGCGCACGGCCGACACGGTCAGCGCGCGGCCTCCGCCAGGTGCTCCTCGGCCATCCGCACGAAGTACGCGTGCACCCGGTGGTCGCCGGTCAGCTCCGGGTGGAAGGACGTGGCCAGCAGGTTGCCCTGGCGCACCGCCACGATCCGGCTCTCCGGGCCGTCCGCGGCGGGCAGCTCGGCCAGTACCGTGACGCCCGCGCCGACCGCCTCGACCCAGGGGGCGCGGATGAAGACGCCGTGCACCGGGGCGTCGTCCAGGCCCGCGAAGTCGATCCCGGACTCGAAGGACTCGTTCTGGCGGCCGAAGGCGTTGCGGCGCACCGTCATGTCGATGCCGCCGACGGTCTCCTGGTCCTCCCGGCCGTCCAGGATCTTGTCCGCCAGCATGATCATGCCCGCGCAGGTGCCGTAGACCGGCATCCCGGCGGCGACCCGCTCGCGCAGCGGGTCCATCACGCCGAACAGCAGCGCCAGCTTGGACATGGTGGTGGACTCCCCGCCGGGGATCACCAGCGCGTCGACCTCGGCCAGCTCCTCGGCGCGGCGCACCGGACGGGCGAGCGCGTCGGCCTCGGCCAGCGCCACCAGGTGCTCGCGAACGTCGCCCTGGAGGGCGAGGACGCCGATGACAGGAGTGCTCACGGTCTTCAACCTCAATCGATCGTTACGACGGACTACGTGGAGCGGCCCGCCGCGCACCGAGGCGCTGCGGCGGGCCGGCTCGAAGGATGGCGACTACCAGCCGCGGTTGGCGTAGCGCTCGGTCTCCGGCAGGGTGTCGCAGTTGATGCCGACCATGGCCTCGCCCAGGTTGCGGGAGGCGTCCGCGATGATCTTCGGGTCGTCGAAGAAGGTGGTGGCCTTCACGATGGCGGCGGCGCGCTTGGCCGGGTCGCCCGACTTGAAGATGCCGGAGCCGACGAAGACGCCCTCGGCGCCCAGCTGGCGCATCAGCGCGGCGTCGGCCGGGGTGGCCACGCCACCGGCGGAGAACAGCACGACCGGCAGCTTGCCGAGCTCGGCGACCTCCTTGACCAGCTCGTACGGGGCGCGCAGCTCCTTGGCGGCGGCGTACAGCTCGTTGTGGTCCAGGGCGCGCAGGTGGCCGATCTCGTTCTTGATCTGGCGCAGGTGGCGAACGGCCTCGACGACGTTGCCGGTGCCGGCCTCACCCTTCGAGCGGATCATGGCCGCGCCCTCGGCGATGCGGCGCAGGGCCTCGCCCAGGTTGGTGGCGCCACAGACGAAGGGGGTGGTGAAGGCCCACTTGTCCGAGTGGTTGACCTCGTCGGCCGGGGTCAGCACCTCGGACTCGTCGATGTAGTCGACACCCAGCGACTGGAGCACCTGGGCCTCGACGAAGTGACCGATGCGGGACTTGGCCATCACCGGGATGGAGACCGCCTCGATGATCTCCTCGATCATGTTCGGGTCGGACATGCGGGCCACGCCGCCGTCCTTGCGGATGTCCGCCGGAACCCGCTCCAGGGCCATGACGGCCACCGCGCCGGCGTCCTCGGCGATCTTGGCCTGCTCGGCGTTGACCACGTCCATGATCACACCGCCCTTGAGCTGCTCGGCCATGCCGCGCTTGACCCGGGCGGTACCGATCTGCGGCTGGTCTGCGGTGGTGGGGCTGGTGGACACGTGAGACCTCACTCGAAGATGAATCAGTGCTATCGCCCTATGGTAGGCAGACCGGGTGGCCCATTCATGCGCCACCAAGTCCAGCCCGGACGACGGGATACGACAAACGGGCCGTATCCGGGGGACACCTTAAGCAGGCGCCCCTTCGGGTGTAAGAGCGGGAGGCGGAGCATCGTCCATCTCGAACGCCAACGGGAACGGCGCCTTCCCCGCCAGCCGGAAGTACCGCACCAGCCGGTGCTCGCGCACCGCCCGCGCCGCCCGCACCGCGTCGTTGTGGAACCGTCGGGCCATCGGCACCCGCCGCACCGCGGCCGTCAGATCACGAACCGCGTCCTCGCCCCCCGGCTCGGCCATCAGCGCCGCCACCTGCGCCGGCTCCTCGAACACCGCCCGCAGCGCCAGGCTCAACTGACTCTCCGCCACCTCGCGCTGGTCGTCCTCGGCCTGCCGGGCCGCGTGCGCCGCGTCCAGCAGCAGCGAGGCCGCCGGGTCCAGCAACGACGACGTCGCCAGCTCCATCGCCACCGAGGCCCGCCGGACCAGCTGCGCGTCCAGCGCCGCCCGCGCGGCGTCGATCCGGGCGTGCAGCCGGTCCAACCGACCGGCCGTCCAACTCAGGTACATGCCGAACAGCACCACGGCCACGCCGGCCCAGATCCAGGTAGTCACGGGCCGCTACGTTACCCGGTGTCACCGGTTCAGCCCTGAGCGGTCGCGTTCCGGTAGCTCTCCCGGTCGATGTCCGCGATGTCCACCGCCGTGAACAGCCGGGTGCCCGGCTTCGGCCGGACGTACCGGGCCAGCAGCGCCAGCACGCCCTCGCTCAGCGCCGCCTTCGCCTCCGGCGTGCGGCCCGGGAAGATCTGGAACTCCACGAACACCTGGGTGTCGGCGGCGGCCCCGCTGGTGCCGACCACCAGCACCTCGCTCTGCCGGAACACCGTCTTGCAGGACTCCGGCTTCGCGTCGATCGTCGCCTCCGCCAGCCGGTTGATCGCCAGGCCGAGGCCCCGGCGGTCGAAGGTGCCGGCCAGGTCGGCCGAGTAGTCGACGGAGATCTGCGGCATCGTTGCCCCCGTGAATCGCAGTGGTGCGGACGACCGACCCTAACTCCGCCGGCACCCGGCGCCACCGCGGGGTGCCGGGCGCAGCCCGAACCGGCTAGTCCCGGGCCAGTCCGAACCGGCCGCGTCGCCCGTTGCGCACGTCCTCCTCGACCACCGCCTCGCCGGCCGTCACGGTCTCGTACACCGCCAGGATGTCCGCGCCGACCGTCGACCAGTCGAACCGCCGCACGTGCCGCGACGCCGCCTCCCGCAGCTCCTCCAGCCGCGCCGGATCGCCCAGCAACCGCAGCGCCGTACGGGCCAGCGCGTCCGCGTCCTCCACCGGGAACAGCTCCCCCGCGTCCCCGCCGTCCAGCACCTGCTTGAACGCGTCCAGGTCGCTCGCCAGCACCGGCGCGCCCGCGGACATCGCCTCGACCAGGATGATCCCGAAGCTCTCGCCCCCGGTGTTCGGCGCCACGTACAGGTCCACGCTGCGCAGCAGCCGGGCCTTGTCCCGGTCGCTCACCATGCCGAGGAACTCCACCTGCCGGCGCACCTCCGGCGCCAGGCCCGCGACGGCCTCCTCCTCGTCGCCCTTGCCCGCCACCAGCAGCCGCACCCCCGGCCGCTCCGCCAGGATCCTCGGCAGCGCCGCCAGCAGCGTCGGCAGGCCCTTGCGCGGCTCGTTGATCCGGCCGATGAAGCCGATCGTGCCCGGCTCCCCCTTCGCCGCGCCGCCGGTCCAGCGCTCGTCCGGCTCGGCCTCGGCGAAGAAGCCCACGTCCACGCCGTTCGGGATCACCACCGCGTCCCCGCCGAGGTGCTCCACCAGCGTGCGCCGGGCGTACTCCGACACCGCGATCCGGGCCCGCATCTTCTCCAACCCCGGCTGGAGGATCGGCGAGGCCGCGATCATCACCCGCGACCTCGGGTTGGAGGTGTGGAAGGTCCCCACCATCGGCCCGGTCGCCGACCAGGCGGCCAGCATCGACAGGCTCGGCGCGGCCGGCTCGTGCACGTGCAGGATGTCGAAGCGCCCGTCGTGCAGCCAGCGCCGCACCCTCGCCGCCGACAGGATCCCGAAGCTCAGCCGCGCCACCGACCCGTTGTACGGCACCGCCACCGACCGCCCGGCCGGAACCACGTACGGCGGCAGCGCCTCGTCGTCCTCGGCCGGCGCCAGCACCGACACCTCGTGCCCCAGACCGATCAGGTGCTCGGCCAGGTCCCGGATGTGGAACTGCACCCCACCGGGGACGTCCCAGTCGTACGGGCAGACGATGCCGATCTTCACGGGTTCCTCAAGCTCCTTCGGACAGTCGTGCGGGCGGGACGGACAGGACGGGTCAGGCCCCGGAGGCCTCGGCCGCGGGCTCCGGCGCCGCCTCCGCGCGCTCCGCGGGCACCGCCTCCACCGTCTCGCGGGCCGGCAGGTCGGCCGGCCAGAACCGCTGCAGCATGTGCCAGTCCTGCGGGTGCTCGCGGATGCCCCGCTCCCACACCTCCGCCATCGCCTGGGTCATCGCCCGGGTGCGCTCCTTGCGGTCGCCCTCCTCGGGCACCGGCACCTCGGGGTGGATCCGCCCCCGCAGCACCGGGCCGTCGTACCAGAGCGTCACGGGCAGCAGCGCCGCCCCGGTCCGCTGGCACAGCGCCGCCGGACCGGCCGGCATCCGGGTCGGCTCGCCGAAGAACGACACCCCGATGCCCGCCTCCGACAGGTCCCGGTCCCCCACCAGACAGACCAGCCGGCCCTCGCGCAGCCGCCTCGCCAGCGTGCCGATCACGTTCACCGAACCACCGGTCAGCGCCAGGACCTCCATGCCCTGGCCCTCCCGGAACGCCACGAACCGGTCGAACAGCCGCTCCGGCTTCAACCGCTCCGCGACCGTGGTGAACGGGTAGCCCTGCTGCGCCACCCAGGTCCCCGCGAGGTCCCAGTTGCCCATGTGCGGCAGCGCGATCACCGCGCCCCGTCCGGACTCCATCGCCGCCCGCAGGTTCTCGAAGCCGCCCACCTGGACGTCCCGGGCCACCCGCTCCCGGCTCCACACCGGCAGCCGGAACGACTCCATCCAGTACCGCAGGTACGAGCGCATCCCGGCCCGGGAGAGCTCCCGCATCGCGGCCTCGTCCAGCCCCGGACGGACCCGCCGCAGGTTCGCCTCCAGCTGGAGCACCCGCTTGCCGCGCTTGCGCCACACGTAGTCCGCCAGCCGGTCGAACAGCCCCCGGGCCATCGGCTCCGGCAGGTGCTTCAGCAGCCCCCACCCCAGCGCGTACGCCCAGTACACCAGTCGGTCCGTCACCGCAGGACGCCCCCCATCAGCTCCCGGCCGCCGCTCGGTCGGCCTCGAACGCCTCCCGGCGCACGGTCAGCATCCGCTGGAACACCGTCACCAGGCTGCCCGCCGCCACCAGCCACAGCGCCACCGGCAGCAGCCACTCCACGTACGGCACACCGAACTTGTGCAGACCCGCGACACCGGCCGCCACCAGACTGGCCACCAGCCGCTCGGCCCGCTCCACCAGCCCCGACACGTCGCACGGCAGACCCTGGCTCTCCGCCCGCGCCTTGGTGTACGACACCACCAGACCGCTCGCCAGGCAGAAGATCGCCACTGCGCAGAGCAGGTTGTTGTCACCCTTGCCCGCGTACCACATCGCCAGGCCGCCGAAGATCGCCGCATCCGCGACCCGGTCCAGGGTGGAGTCGAGGAACGCCCCCCACTTCGTGCTCCGGCCCAGCTGGCGGGCCATGTTCCCGTCCACCAGGTCCGAGAAGATGAACAGCGTGATCGTGATGGTGCCCCAGAAGAACTCCCCTCGCGGGAAGAACACCAGCGCACCGGCCACCGAACCGGCGGTACCGATCAGCGTCACGGCGTCCGGGCTCACGCCCAGGCGGATCAGGAACGCGGCGAACGGGGTCAGGACACGTGTGAAGAAGGCACGCGCGTATTTGTTGAGCATGGCCTTCCCAGCCGCTCCGATCTCCCAGATACCCGCCTGGCGCAGCACGCGCAGCAGACGGCCGGGCGGATCAGCCCGTCCGGCCCACCCATCGTAGCCACGCCGGGGGCACGCTCCGGCGCACGCACCGCCGCACGCCACCCCCGCCACCGCACGCACACGTGCGGTCACCGACCGGCCGTACGACACGCGCCACCGCGACACCCGACCCTAGACTGCGAAGGACAGCCTCGGCGCCACGGGAGGAGACCCCGATGCCCGACCGCAGCACGGCACGAGCCGGCCAGGCACCCGCCGTCACCGGCCCGCAGGACCTGCGCAACGTCGTCCTCATCGGCTCCAGCGGTGTGGGCAAGACCACTCTCGCCGAATCCCTCGCCCTCGCCGCCGGCGCCATCGGCCGGGCCGGCCGGGTCACCGACGGCACCACCGTCTCCGACCACGAGGACATCGAGCACCAGCAGCAGCGCTCCGTCCAGCTCGCCCTCCTCCCGCTCGAATGGAAGGGCGTCAAGATCAACCTGATCGACCCGCCCGGCCACCCCGACTTCACCGCCGACCTGCGCGCCGCCCTGCACGCCGCCGACGCCGCCGTCTTCGTCGTCTCCGCCACCGACCCGGTCACCGCCCCCACCCGCGCCCTGTGGCGCGAATGCGCCGCCGAAGGCATCCCCCGCGCCATCGCCGTCGCCAAACTCGACCTCGCCCGCACCGGCTTCGACGACATCCTCACCGCCTGCCACGACGCCTTCGGCCTGGGCCCGGACACCCTCCGCCCGCTCTTCCAGCCGGTCCTCCACGACGGACACCCCGACGGCAGCGTCGACCTCCTCACCGGCGACACCTACGGCGACGCCGAACCCCTGCCCGACACCACGCCCGCCCACGACAGCCTCGTCGAGGCCATCTCCGGCCAGGACGACACCCTCATGGAGCGCTACCTCTCCGGCGCCCCCCTCGACACCGACTCCCTCGAAGCCGGCCTGCGCCGCGAGGTCCTCTCCTGCGCCCTCCACCCCGCCGTCCCCACCAGCGAGAACGGCCTCGGCGCCGCCGAACTCCTCGACCTCATCGCGCACACCTTCCCCGACCCCACCGAACGCACCCGCCCCGCCCCCGAGTGCGACCCCGACGCCCCGCTCGCCGCCCAGGTCGTCCGCGTCACCGGCGACGCCTACGTCGGCCGGATCAGCCTGCTGCGCCTGTACGCCGGCACCCTGCGCCCCGACACGAAGATCCACCTCGACGGCCCCGCCCACACCGCCGACCAGAACGGCGACGAACGCGTCACCGCCCTCACCAGTCCCTTCGGCAAGCTCCAGCGCCCCGTCCCGCACGCCATCGCCGGCGACCTCGTCTGCGCCGCCAAACTCACCACCGCCCGGGCCGGCGACACCGTCCACGACCCCGGCCACCCCGTCGCACTCGAAGGCTGGACCCTCCCCGAGCCGCTGCTCCCGATCGCCGTCGAAGCCCACAGCAAGGCCGACGACGACAAGCTCTCCCAGGCCCTCTCCCGCCTCACCGCCGAGGACCCGGCGCTACGCCTGGAACAGAACCCCGACACCCACCAGCTCGTCCTCTGGTGCACCGGCGAGGCCCACGCCGAGGTCGTCCTCGACCGCCTGCGCACCCGCCACGGCGTCCACGTCGACACCGTCGAGCCCAAGGTCGCCCTGCGCGAGACCTTCGGCACCGCCGCCGCCGGCCACGGCCGCCTGGTCAAGCAGTCCGGCGGCCACGGCCAGTACGCCATCTGCGACCTGGAGGTCGAACCGCTCCCGGCCGGCTCCGGCTTCGAGTTCCAGGAGCACGTCGTCGGCGGCGCCGTCCCCAAGCACTTCATCCCCTCCGTCGAGAAGGGCGTCCGCGCCCAGCTCGCCAAGGGCGTCTCCACCGGATACCCGCTCGTCGACGTCCGGGTCACCCTCACCGACGGCAAGGCGCACTCCGTCGACTCCTCCGACGCGTCCTTCCAGAACGCCGCCGCCCTCGCCCTGCGCGACGCCGCCGAGCACGCCGTCATCCGCCTGCTCGAACCCGTCGCCGCCGTCAGCGTCCTGCTGCCCGACGACTACCTCGGCGCCGTCCTCGGCGACCTCTCCGGCCGCCGCGGCCGCGTCCTCGGCACCGAGACCGGCGGCACCGGCCTCACCCTGCTGCGCGCCGAGGTGCCCGAACTCGAACTCGTCCGCTACCCGATCGACCTGCGCTCGCTCACCCACGGCACCGCCGAGTTCTCCCGCGCCTACCTGCGCCACGAACCCATGCCCGCCGCCCTGGCCGGGCGCTACACCGACTGAGCGGACTTCCGGTTCGGCAGCGCGCAGGCCGCCGTGCCCCCCGGCATCCGGTGCCGGTTGCGCGAAACCCAGCGGTAGGCCAGCCCCGCCAGCGGCCGCACCGGCGCCGCCGTCAACACCGCGCCCAGGTACGCCCACGCCCCGCCGGAGCGCATCAGCAGCCGCGCAACCGCCTGCGCGCCCCCGTACACCCGGCCGGTCGGCGTCACCCAGAGCACCTCGCGCTCCGCCCGCTCGGCCGACACCTCACCCCGGCCGCCGGCGCGCCCGTCCAGCCCCGCCAGATCCGCGAACTGGAACGGCACCGCCTCCCAGCCCCCCGAGGCCAGCGTCTGCCGCAGGTACCGCTCCGCCCAGCGCACGCAGGACGAACAGAACGAACAGTCCCCGTCGAAGACCAGCACCGGATCCTTCACGGCCGCTCCCCTTTCCTCGCTCCCGCCCTCCATCCTGCCCCACCACCATCAGGGGCACCTCGGCGGGTATCGACCCCTCCGAACCTGGGCATCATGCCCCTCAGGCCTCCGGTGACGGCACTTCAGACGATCATCCGCGCGGGGGTGCCACGGCACGGTAACCTGCCGCTGACAAGGGGAGGAGGGACGCCACCGTGACCACACTCGACATGACCCCGGGTGCGCAGATACCCCGGACCGACGCCGGCCCGCAGACCGCCATCACCCAGGGGCTCTCCTCGACCGCCTACCGCGACGGCGAGATCCAGGGCTTCGTCGACGCCGTCACCGACGCCAAGGTGAAGAAAGGCCGCTTCGCGCTCTTCCGGCCCAACCTCGGCGAGGCGTTCAGCAAGGCGCTGATCTCCCGTGCCCTGGGCGGCGACCGGAAACCCCTCGTCCCGGCCTTCGGAGTCGACACCCGGCAGGTCGTCGAGCACTGCCTGGCCGCCGAGGAACTGCGCAACACCCGCGACCGGCAGCTCAGCACCGTCTCCATCGCCACCATCGTGCTCTTCCTCCCCGGCACCCTGATCTGGCTCGGCGCCTTCCAGCTCCGCGCCTGGCTCAAGCGGGACAACCCGAAGAACGCGGAGATCTACGGCGGCCTGGTGCTCGCCGCGACCGCCGTCCTCGCCGTCGTGTTCGTGTGGCGCCCGCCGGCCGACGGCCTCCTCGGCATCTACCTGCGCATCACCATGCTCGCCCCGGTCATCGGCTGGTTCCTCGCCCGCCAGATCGTCGAACGCTCCGCCAAGGACCTGCGCGCCCGATGGCAGGCACTGGTCGAGGGCAGCGCGGTGGCCGCCTCCGTCGCCAAGGCCGTCCCCCGCGACGACCTCGACAAGAAGGCCACCGACCTGCGCGACAAGCTCGGCCGCCTGGACGCCGAGCAGGAGACCAACATCCACCACTACGCCGGCCCCAAGGGCATCCTCGGTGCCGGCCGCCGCTGGGGCGAGTGGCGCCTCGCCGACACCCTCCACCCCGCCGAGGGCCACGTCGACTTCCGCGCCTTCCACCCCTGGGACCTGATCCGCCGGATCTCCTCCCACCTCAAGGGCCTCGGCGTCAGCCACGTCGCCAACAGCGGCATGCCCAACGTCGCCATCAAGCAGTGGGTGGTCTTCGACATCGGCGAGGGCGCCGACGAGATCGGCCGCCCCGGCAGCGCCGACATGGACGGCGACCGGATGCGCGACTTCGCCGTGCAGAGCGTCGCCGACAAGCAGACCTTCTCCGGCGGCCCCCGGCACTACCTCGCCACCCAGTTCATCACCCACGACGGCAAGCTGGTCCTCACCTTCACCGTCACCGTCACCCTGCTCGCCAACGTCCTGAACATCACCGTGTCCGGCTACGCGCTCGGCCCGGTCAAGGGCGTCTTCTTCGACAAGCCGAAGGACAAGGAGAAGTCGGTCTCCAAGACCGTGAAGTTCTGGGAGGAGCGCACCGTCAAGCTCCCCCTGATCGACAACGACGAGGTCGTCCGCCAGGCCGTCCGCGCCCCCTTCTACCGGATGCCCGGCCTGCTCGGCTGGCTCGGTGGCGGGCTCGGCCTGCCGGAGCCGTTCGGGCTGCGGCACATCTGGGCCGGCCGGGCCTGGGAGAACCGCTCCATGGTCGACAACGCCCAGAACGCCTCCGTCCCGGTGCTCGCCGCGGTCCACGCCGCCACGCTGGAGTTCCTGGAGGAGCACGACCTGGACGCCGACCGCTTCTTCAAGAACCGCACCTCGATCATCAAGTCCGAGGCACAGAGCCCCCGGCCGTACGACGTCGACACCTTCAACGCCGGCTGATCCGGAGAGCATGGG
>NZ_JBHVFE010000158.1:0-18061 GCF_042801945.1 Kitasatospora sp. NPDC057542 | reverse complement strand
CACCGGATCCGGTGCGGGGCCCCTCCTCGTGCACCGTGTCACCTGGCGACGACCATGGCATCGCGGAGCGCCCTGGTCTTGTCGGCAGCCTGGGACAGGGTGGTGTCCTGGCCGGTGATGTTGCCGCTGCCGTTCAGGTTCACCTTGCTGAAGGTGACCCGGCCGGTGGTGGACCTGTCCGCCCACACGCAGACCGTCGGACCGGGCTTGCCCAGGAGACTGATCACGCCGCAGGAGAGCTTCGCCGAGGAGTTCCTGCTGTCGCGGGCCGGGAAGGCGGTCAGCGGGGTGGTCCAGGTGGTCTCGCCGGTGGTCTTCTTGGCGTCCTCGATGATCTGTCCGGGGTCGTTGAGATCCCCGTAGACGCCGAGCACCGTGAAGGTGTCGAGGTCGGTGCCCCGGCTGTAGCTGGCCGCGATCACGTGGAGGTCCTTGCCGAACTTCGCCGCCTCCGGGTTGTTCGGTTCGACGGTCTTCTCCTCGGCCGACTTCTGGGAGTAGCCGTCCGCGACGCTTTCCGGGGCGGTCATCTTGTACCGGCCGCCCTGGTCGCCGCCGCTGCCGAGGAACTTCCAGGCGGCGAAGCCGCCGCCGCCCAGCACCAGCGCGCCGATCACCAGCCCGATCACCAGGCCGCCCTTGCCCTTCGACTGCGGCGGCGGGTAGCCCGGCTGTCCGTACGGCGCCTGCGGCGGAACGTCGTACGGCTGCGGGGGCGCGCCGTAGGGCTGCGGCGGGCCGTACTGCGGTTGGCCGTACGGGGGCTGGCCGTACTGGGGTTGGCCGTACGGGGGCTGGGGTGCGCCGTAGGGCTGCTGCGGCGGCGGGCCGTACTGCGGCTGGCCCCCGTAGGGCTGCGGCTGTCCCTGCGGGTACTGCTGTCCCTGGCCGTACATCTGCGTCCGTGCTCCCCCGCCGCACCCGCGGCCTGTCGTGATGTCGAGTCGTTCCGTGTACGTCCGGTCCACCGGACGAGTGCCCGGGCACGCTACCGCACGGTGCCCGGCCGGGGTCCGCGGGAGCGCGCCGGGCCCGCGCACCGAAAGGGGTTCGTGACCCACGCCTCCGGTTACGTAAACTGTGCGTCGTGACCGACACGACGAACCAGCGCCCCGTGAGCACCTTTGCCGGGGACGAAGCAGCAACCCTCCCGACGACCTACACCCCCGCGGACGTAGAGGGCGAGCTGTACGAGCGCTGGGTGGACCGTGGCTACTTCACCGCGGACGCGAAGAGCGACAAGCCCGCGTACACCATCGTCATCCCCCCGCCGAACGTCACCGGCGTCCTGCACCTGGGCCACGCCTTCCAGCACACGCTGATGGACGCGCTGACCCGCCGCAAGCGCATGCAGGGCTTCGAGACGCTCTGGCTGCCCGGCATGGACCACGCCGGCATCGCCACCCAGAACAAGGTCGAGCAGCAGCTCGCCGAGGCCGGCCTGTCGCGGCACGACCTGGGCCGGGAGGCCTTCGTCGAGAAGGTCTGGGAGTGGAAGAAGAGCTACGGCGGCCGCATCCTCGGCCAGATGCGCCGCCTCGGCGACGGCGTGGACTGGTCGCGCGAGCGCTTCACCATGGACGAGGGCCTGTCCCAGGCCGTCCAGACCATCTTCAAGCGGCTCTTCGACGACGGCCTGATCTACCGCGCCGAGCGCATCATCAACTGGTGCCCGCGCTGTCTCACCGCGCTGTCCGACATCGAGGTGGAGCACGAGGAGGTGCCGGGCGAGCTGGTCTCGATCCGCTACGGCGAGGGCGACGACTCGATCATCGTCGCCACCACCCGCGCCGAGACGATGCTGGGCGACACCGCGGTGGCCGTCCACCCCGAGGACGAGCGCTACAAGCACCTGATCGGCCGGACCATCAAGCTGCCGCTGACCGACCGTGAGATCCCGGTCGTCGCGGACGAGCACGTCGACCCGGAGTTCGGCACCGGCGCCGTCAAGGTGACGCCCGCGCACGACCCGAACGACTTCGCCATCGGCCAGCGCCACGACCTGCCCAACCTGACCGTCATGGACGAGCGCGGTGCGATCACCGTGCACGGCCCCTTCCTCGGCATGGACCGGCTGGAGGCCCGCTCGGCCGTCGTCGGCGCGCTGCGCGAGCAGGGCCGGATCGTCGCCGAGAAGCGCCCGTACATGCACGCGGTCGGCCACTGCTCGCGCTGCCACACGGTGGTCGAGCCGCGGCTGTCGCTGCAGTGGTGGGTCAAGGTCGAGCCGCTGGCCAAGGCCGCCGGCGATGCCGTCCGCGACGGCAAGGTGGAGATCCACCCGAAGGAGCTGGAGCGCCGCTACTTCGACTGGGTCGACAACATGTACGACTGGTGCATCTCGCGCCAGCTCTGGTGGGGCCACCGGATCCCGGTCTGGTACGGCCCCGAGGGCGAGGTCGTCTGCGTCGGTCCGGACGAGCAGCCGCCGACGGGCGAGGGCTGGGTCCAGGACCCGGACGTCCTGGACACCTGGTTCTCCTCCGGCCTGTGGCCGTTCTCCACGCTCGGCTGGCCGGAGCGGACGCCGGACCTGGAGAAGTTCTACCCGACCGACGTTCTGCTGACCGGCCACGACATCATCTTCTTCTGGGTCGCCCGGATGATGATGTTCGGCCTGTACGCGATGGACGGCGAGGCGCCGTTCAAGACCGTCGCCCTGACCGGTCTGGTGCGCGACGAGTTCGGCAAGAAGATGTCGAAGTCCTCCGGCACCGCCGTGGACCCGCTGGACTGGATGGACGCCTACGGCGCCGACGCCGTCCGCTTCACCCTGGCCCGTGGCGCCAACCCGGGCGCCGACGTGCCGATCGGCGAGGACTGGGTCAAGGGTTCGCGCAACTTCTGCAACAAGATCTGGAACGCGACCCGCTTCGCGCTGATGAACGGCGCCACCGTCGAGGGCCCGCTGCCCGCGCCGGAGGAGCTGACCGCGGTCGACCGCTGGATCCTGTCGCGGCTGAACGCCACCGTCGCCGAGGTGGACGCGCTGTACGACGACTACCAGTTCGCCAAGGCCACGGACGCGCTGTACCACTTCGCCTGGGACGAGGTCTTCGACTGGTACGTCGAGCTCTCCAAGACCACCCTGGCCAAGGGCGGTCCGCAGGCGGACGCCTCGCGCCGGGTGCTGGGCGAGGTCCTGGACGTCACCCTGCGGCTGCTGCACCCGGTCGTCCCGTTCGTCACCGAGGCGCTGTGGACGGCGCTCACCGGCGCCGAGTCGCTGGTCGTCACCGAGTGGCCGAAGGACAGCGGCTACCGCGACGCCGACGCCGAGGCCGAGATCGCTACGCTGCAGCAGGTGGTCACCGAGGTCCGCCGGTTCCGTTCGGACCAGGGCCTCCAGCCCGCGCAGCGCGTTCCGGCCCGGCTGGAGCTGGCCGGCACCGTGCTGGCCGTCCACGAGGACGCGATCCGCTCGCTGCTGCGGCTGACCGCCCCCGAGGAGGGCTTCGCGGCCACCGCCTCGCTGCCGGTGGCCGGTGCCACCGTCGCGCTGGACCTCTCGGGCACCATCGACGTCGCGGCGGAGCGCAAGCGCCTCGCCAAGGACCTCGCGGCCGCCGAGAAGGAGAAGGCCCAGACCACCGCCAAGCTCGGCAACGAGGCGTTCCTCGCCAAGGCACCGGACGAGGTCGTCGCCAAGATCCGGGGCCGCCAGGAGGCCGCCGAGGCCGACATCGCCCGGATCACCGCCCAGCTCGCGGCACTGCCGCAGGGCTGAGCCGCCGGACCCGACTGCAGGGGCCGTACTCCGCGACGCGCGGGGTACGGCCCCTCGGCGTTTTCCTGGACGCTGCTTCCGGGGTCGCTTTCGCTACGCCTAATAGCCCAGCCGCATTGCTCCCTTCCGGCGAATTATCATCCTGCGACCGGGTGGGGTCCTATTCCGAGCGAATTGATTCCGGTCTTGCCCGCGCGCGTTCGCGGAAGTTTGCAGGTCCGCTGTGTACGGTGTGCACGGAGTTTCCGAATGGGCGTTTTTGTCGAGCGTTCCTGCTGAACGACGGACCGGAGGGCATGGCGTGGTGGTGACCGAGGAGTTGGCCGACGAACTGCCTGCCGAGGCGGTCGAGGAGGCCAAGGCCAGGGCGGCGACCCTGCTGCTCGCGTTCCGGCACGGCAACCAGATCGCGTTCGACCACGAGCTGGACCTGCTGTTCGCCGAGCACGCCGAGCGCGAGGTGGCCACCCTGCTCACCTGGATCGCCGCCGAGGCCGTCCGCAAGGCGTACGCCCCCGAGGTCGGTGACAAGGTGCTGCGGGCGATGGCCCGGCGAGCCCCGGCGGACACCGGTGGGGTCGAGGTGGACGAGGAGACCGCGAACGCCGCCCAGCTGATCGAGGCGGTGGCGGCCGGCGAGGTGGCCGAGGTCCGCGGTCTGGTGGCGGCGACCCCGGACACCACCTTCCTGCTCGGCGGTCTGCTGCAGGGCGTCGCGATGATGCTGCCGCTGCTGCCGGAGGGCGAACTGGCCGAGATCACCGCCGAGTTGCGCCGTCGGCGCGGCGGCGCCGCGCACGTGCCGGAGGCCCGGGCCGGGGTCTGAACCCGGCCCGGGCAGTGAAGGGCCACAGCTACGGCATGGCGTGCAGGTGCGAACCGATGGTGCTCGCGACCGGGTTGCCCGCCTTGGTGTCCCAGTTGGTCGACCAGGTCATCGCGCCGCCGATGCCCGGCCACGTGGTGTCCGGCTTGTAGCTGCCGCAGTTGGTGCCGGAGGCCAGGCAGTCCAGCGCGTTGTCGACCGTGCCGGCGGCGACGTACCCGCCGCCCGCGGCGCTGGTGGAGGCCGGCACCCCGAGGCCCACCTGGTCGGGCCGCAGTCCGCCCTTGAGCTGGATGCAGGCCAGCGCGGTGAGGAAGTTCTCGGTGCCCTGCGAGTAGACGTTCCCGTCGCAGCCGTTCATCGCGCCGGAGTTGTAGTACTGCATGTTGACGATGGTGAGGATGTCCTTCACGTTCAGCGCCAGCTTGAAGTACTCCATGCCGGTCGACTGCATGTCGATCGTCTGCGGCGCCATGGTGAGGACGAATCCGCTCCCCGCCTTTGCCGCCAGGGCGTGCAGCGCCTGGCCCATGTAGGTGGAGCTGATGCCGTTCTCCAGGTCGATGTCGATCCCGTCGAAGCCGTAACTCTGCATCAGCGCCCAGGCGGTGCCGGCGAAGTTCGCGGCGGAGGCGGAATCGCCCACCCAGACCGTGCCGTTCTGCCCGCCGACGGAGAGCACCACTCGTTTCCCGGCCGCCCGCTTGGCCGCGATGTCGGCCTTGAACTGGGCGTCGGTGTAGCCGCCGAGGCGGGAGGAGAGGGTCGGGTCGAGGGTGAAGCTCAGGCCACCGCGGGTGGCGGTGGCGTCCGCGAAGGAGACCGCGATGATGTCGTAGGCGGCCGGGACGTCGCTGATCCGCTGGAGGGTGGCGCCGTTGTCGAAGTTCTGCCAGTAGCCGGTGAGGATGTGCTTGGGCAGGCCCGGGGGCCTGGTCGGGGTCGACGTCGCGGTCGGGGTGGGGCTGCCGGTGTCCGTGGCGGTGGCCGTCGGGCTCGGCGAGGCGGTGGCGGTCGGGCTCGGGGACGGCTGCGGTCCGCCGGGCCCGAGCAGCGAGACGTCGTCGGCGGCGAAGGCCGGCTGCCCGTACCAGCCGTGCAGGTAGACGGTGACGCTGGTGGTGTTCGGGCCGGTGGTGAAGCTCGTGCTCAGCTGGGTCCAGCCGGTGCCGGGGGTCCAGGTGCTCGGATCGGTGCCGCCGGTGCCGCGGGCGCCCAGGTAGACGTACGAGCCCTGGACCCAGGAGCTCAGGGTGTACGAGGAGGAGGGCTTCACCGGGACGGTCTGGGTGCACTCGCCGGTGTCGCCCGCGCCCGGGGTGGACTGCAGGGCGTACGCGCCGGAGTGGGTGGTGGTGCTCTGGACCGTGCCGCTCGAACAGGTCCAGCCGGACAGGTTCCCGGTCTCGAAGCCGCCGTTGGTGATCAGGTCGGTGTCGGCGGCGTGGGCGCCGGTACCGCCCGCCAGGACGAGTCCGCCCAGGCCGATGACCAGGGCGCTCGCTCCGGCGAGCAGGGAGTGGACGGCGCGCGGGCGCCGGTGTCGGGCAGGTGGCATGACTCCGTCTCCAGTGGGGGGAGGCCCGGCGGTGCCTCGTGGGGGAGGAACGCCGTCCGGGGTGTCGATGGTGCGCGTGCGGGAGCTACCGACAACTCAAGTCCCGGTCGGGAACGGAGACTTGCCTCACAAGGTGGAGTAGACCAATTAGGCTGTCAAGAGGACCTGGGCGGGCCGCGGCACGGTCGGGTCCGCGTCGGCCCCTTCCGCCTCGGCGATCGCCGCGGTCAGCGCGGCGATCCGGGCCGAGGCCAGGCCGTCGCCGTACGGGCTCGGGGTGGCCGCCAGCCGGGCGAGCCGTTCGGGGGTGTCGGAGAGCCAGGCGCGGGCCAGGGCGCCCAGCTCCTCGCCGGGCTGCACCAGCGCGGCGAAGCCGGCCGCCATCGCCTCCGGGCGCTCGGTGGAGCGGCGCACCACCAGCAGAGGGCGGCCGAGCACGGTGCACTCCTCCTGCACGCCGCCGGAGTCGGAGACCAGCAGCGCCGCGTGGCTCGCCAGGCCCAGGAAGTCGCCGTAGCCGACCGGGCCGGTGACGGCCAGCCGCTCCAGCAGGCCGTCCAGGCCGAAGCGCTCGACGGCGGCCCGGGTGCGCGGGTGCATCGGGAACAGCACCGGGGTGCCGGCCCGGGCGATCCGGTCCAGCTCGGCGAGCACCGCGCCGAGCGCCTCGGCGGTGTCGGTGTTCTCCGGGCGGTGCACGGTGGCCAGCACGTACCCGTCCGGGCTCAGCCCGTGCGCGGCGAGCAGCGCGGTACGGGCGGCCCCGTCCGGCAGCTGACGGCGGACCACCTCGACGACGGTGTTGCCGGTGAGCTCGATCCGGGCCTCGGCCAGCGACTCGGCGCGCAGGTTGGCGACGTTCTCCCCGGTGGCGGCGCAGAGCAGGTCGGAGACGTGGTCGACCATCACCCGGTTGTGCTCCTCGGGCATCGCCCGGTCGAAGCTGCGCAGACCGGCCTCGACGTGGACCAGCGGGACCTCCCGGGCGTTGGCGGCCAGCGCCCCGGCCAGGGTGGCGTTGGTGTCGCCCTGGACGACCACGGCGGCGGGGCGGTCCTCGGCGAAGGCGGCGTCCAGCTGGCCCAGCGACTGGGCGATCTGGCCGGCCCGGGGGCGGCCGCCGACACCGGTGAGCAGCTCGGGCTCGGGCAGGTCGAGGTCGCGCAGGAAGCGGCCGGACATCGCTTCGTCCCAGTGCTGGCCGGTGTGCACCAGCCGGGTGGCGTCGCCGAGCTCGTGGATCAGCGGGGCGAGCTTGACCAGCTCGGGGCGGGTGCCGAGGACGACGGCGACGCTGGACGGGGGCAGGCACATGCTCATGCGGGGACTCCGGTGGGGCGTGGGGCGGAGGGGCGGCGTGAGGGTGGGGCGGCAGGCTCAGGATTCGAGCGCGGTGGGGGCGCCGAGGGTGACCTTCTCGGCGTTGCGGCGGGTCTTGGCCCAGCCGTTGCGGCCGAGCAGCATCCGGATGGCGGCCCGGGTGGCGACCACGAACAGGTGGTAGGCGTAGAGCCAGACCAGGACGCCCCAGAGCAGGCCGGTGAGCCGGCTGCGGTCGGCGTGGACGAGCCGGCGGTAGGCGAAGCCCCAGAGGACCATCGGGAGTGCGGCGAGCACGAAGGCGAGCAGCATCAGCGGGCCGAACCTGAGCTGGAACTCGGCGGTCTCCGCCGGGAAGAGCACCAGACCCGCGCCGGTGATCCCGAGCGAGAGCGGGAAGAGCAGCACCAGCAGCACGCAGACCACCGGCTGGAGGAAGGTGTACAGAACCTCGGCCTTGCCGGACACCGTGTAGTGCGGCGAGCGCAGCACCCGGCCGGTGTAGCGCAGGCACTGCATGTTGCCCTGGGCCCAGCGGGTGCGCTGGGTGAGGAAGCGGCGCAGCGAGATCAGGCCCTCCTGGGAGACCTGGGCCTCGGTGACGTGGGTGAGCCGCCATCCGGCCAGCCGCAGGTCGAGGCCGGACTCGTAGTCCTCCAGCAGGGCGCGCTCCGGCCAGGGGCGGCCGGCCCGGCCCTCCTCGGCGGTCAGCGAGTCGAGGGCGGAGAGCCGGACGAACTGGCCGTTGCCGCCGAGGCCGACGCTGCCGGTGCGGCGGCGCAGCAGCTGCATGCCGGCGTTGTTGGCCTGGAACTCGACGTCCTGCATCCGCACCAGTGCGCGGGCCAGGGCGTTGGCGGCCCGGCCGCGTCCGGGCAGCGGGAGCTCGTCGTCGGCGTTGCGCATCCGGACGCCGATCTGGACGGCGCCGGTGTCGGGACGGCCGAGCGCCTTGACGTTGCAGACCTGGGCGAGGGTGCCCGGATCGAGCTGCCCGTCGGCGTCGACCACGCCGATCACCACCCGGGAGCGGTCGGTGCCCTCGGGCAGCCAGGCGGAGATCTCCCGGTAGGCGGCGTTGAGGGCGGCGCCCTTGCCGATCCGGGCGTGCGGGCGGCGGCGCTGGACCAGGTGGACCCGCGGGTCGCGGGCCACCGCGGCGAGCACCAGCTCGCGGGTGGCGTCCTGGCTGTCATCGTCGATCACCCAGAGGTGGGCCTCGGGCGCGCTGCCCCGCAGGCCGTCCAGGGTCTGGGTGACCACGGCCTCCTCGTCGCGGCAGGGGATCACCAGGTGCCACTGGAAGGCGGCGGGGTCGCCGGGCTCGGCGGGGCGGTTGTGCCGGAAGGCGTGCCGGGAGCCCGCCCAGTACACGAGGAAGCGTCCGAAGACCAGGGTCATGTAGCCGACGAGTGCCAGGGAGATCAGTCCGGCAACCCAGACGACGGCGTCCTGGCGAAGCACGATCCACTCGTGCAGGGCGTCAGGCATGGCGCAATGCTCCTCATGATCAAAGGCTGAAGGCTCCTGTCGGTTGCGAATCGATGCTTCATTGCGGTTCAAATCGCTAAATCGATAGTAAAGGGAGGAAACTAGGTGATCATGGCAAAGAAGGGGCAAAGTGGTCGTTCTCACCCCGTGAGAACGACCCGTCAGGGCTCCGTAGACTGGGGTCGTGAGCGACAAGGCCGACCCGAACCCGTACACCATCCGCCCCGCCGACGGCGGTACCGGCGACGCCCTGCGCGACGCCGAGGTGGAGCTCTCCAAGCGCTGGCCGGAGAACAAGCTGGAGCCCTCGCTCGACCGGATCGAGGCGCTGATGGACATCCTGGGCCAGCCCCAGCGGTCCTTCCCCTCCATCCACGTCACCGGCACCAACGGCAAGACCTCCACCGCCCGGATGATCGAGCAGCTGCTCAACACCTTCGAGCTGCGCACCGGCCGTTACACCAGCCCGCACGTGGAGTCCGTCACCGAGCGGATAAGCCTGGACGGCGCCCCGATCACCCCCGAGCGTTTCGTCGAGGTCTACCGCGACATCGAGCCCTACGTGCAGATGGTCGACGCGGCGCAGCCGGTGCCGATGTCCTTCTTCGAGGTGCTGACCGGCATGGCCTACGCGGCCTTCGCCGACGCCCCGGTGGACGTCGCCGTGGTCGAGGTCGGCATGGGCGGCTCCTGGGACGCCACCAACGTCATCGACGCCGCCGTGGCGGTGATCACCCCGATCGGGCTGGACCACACCGACAAGCTCGGCGAGACCACCGGCGAGATCGCGGTCGAGAAGTCCGGGATCATCAAGTCCGGCTCCGTCGCCGTCGTCGCCCAGCAGCAGCTGGACGCCGCCCAGACCATCCTGCGCCGCGCCGTCGAGGTGGACGCCACGGTCGCCCGCGAGGGCATGGAGTTCGGCGTGATCCGCCGCGAACTCGCCGTCGGCGGCCAGCTGGTGACGCTGCGCGGGCTCGGCGGCGAGGAGTACGAGGACGTCTTCATCCCGCTGCACGGCGAGTACCAGGCGCACAACGCGGCCCTGGCGCTGGCCGCGGTCGAGGCCTTCTTCGGCGTCGGCGGCGCGCGCGGCGGGCAGCTGGACGTGGAGAAGATCCGCCAGGCCTTCTCCGGCGTCTCCTCGCCGGGCCGCCTGGAGGTCGTCCGCCGCAGCCCCACGATCGTCCTGGACGCCGCGCACAACCCGCACGGCGCCCGCGCCACCGTGGCCGCGCTCACCGAGTCCTTCGGCTTCACCCGGCTCGTCGGTGTGATCGGCACCTCCGGGGACAAGGACGTGGCCGGCGTGCTGGAGGCCTTCGAGCCGATCCTGGCCGAGGTCGTCATCACCCAGAACTCCACCCACCGCGCGATGGACGTCGACGCGCTCGCGGCCCTGGCCGTCGAGGTCTTCGGCGAGGACCGCGTCCAGGTCGAGCCCCGGCTCGACGACGCCATCGCCGCCGCCGTCACCCTCGCCGAGGAGGAGGGCGACCTCGGCGGCGCCGGGGTGCTGGTCACCGGTTCGGTCATCACGGTGGGCGAGGCCCGTCTGCTGCTCGGGAGGAAGTGACATGAGGACGCTCTGCTCCTCGACGCTGATCGGCGAAGCGCTGTTGATCATGTTCGCGGCGCTGGTCGCGATGCGGCTCTCCGACGTCTCCAGCGGGGAGATCTGGACGGTCAGCGGCATCGCGATGGCGCTGTGCATCCTGCTCTGCGGCATGATCAACCGCCCTGGTGCGGTGCAGATCGGCTGGGCGCTGCAGATCGGCCTGATCGCCAGCGGCTTCGTCCTGCCGAGCATGTTCGGCCTCGGAGTGGTCTTCGCCGGCCTGTGGTGGTGCTCCGTGCACTACGGCCGCAAGGTGGACGAGTTCAAGGCCGCCCGGGCCGCCGCCGAGGCCGCCGCGGTACAGGTCTGAGGCCCGGACCGGCGGACCGACACGCCGTGTACGCAAGGTAATCTCTGCCTTGTCGGCGCCGCGTGTCGACCCGACTGTCTGCCGAACCGAATCCCCAGGAGACGCACCGTGTCCCAGCGCACTCTCGTCCTGCTCAAGCCCGACGCCGTCCGCCGCGGCCTGGCCGGCGAGATCATCAGCCGCATCGAGCGCAAGGCCGGCTGGCGGTTCGCCGCCATCGAGCTGCGCACCTTCGACCGGGCGACGCTGGAGCAGCACTACGCGGAGCACGTGGGCCGGCCGTTCTACGAGCCGTTGCTGGAGTTCATGACCTCCGGCCCGTCGATCGCGCTGATCGTCGAGGGCGAGGAGGTCGTCAAGGGCATCCGCATGCTGGCCGGCGCCACCAACCCGCTGGAGGCCGGGGCCGGCACCATCCGCGGCGACTACGCAACGATCACCCGCGAGAACCTGATCCACGCCTCTGACTCCCCGGAGTCCGCCGAGCGCGAGATCAAGATCTTCTTCCCCGCGCACGCCTGACCCGGACCGGGCGACACACCCGGCAGGACCAGGGGCGAAGTACCGGGAGGACCGGTGCGGCACACCTGGAGGACGTTCGTACCGCCCCGGTCGGGACCATTGGCCCGGCCGGGGCATTCTTATCGTGAAATAGGGAACTGGGGGCGCCGACACGGCGTCCCAATCCTCGGAGATGCGATCACGCCCCGGACAATGGACGGTATGCCCCACGTCGACGTCCGTACCGCGCGGCGTGACTACGATGGACGCGACTCAAGGGCCCGGTAAGGCAGCTCAGCTGGTCTCCGCCCAAGCGTGGGCGCGCGCATTCGTCCACCCCCCCCATGAACTCCGAGCCCGGGAAGGCACCCACACCCCATGGCGAGCAACCTGTCGTTCATCGGCCGCGACTTGGCGATCGACCTCGGAACAGCCAACACGCTGGTGTACGTCAGGGGCAAGGGCATCGTCCTGAACGAGCCGTCCGTCGTCGCGGTGAACACCAACACCGGCGGGATCCTCGCGGTCGGCTCCGAGGCCAAGAAGATGATCGGCCGCACCCCGGGCAACATCGTCGCCATCCGCCCGCTCAAGGACGGCGTGATCGCCGACTTCGAGATCACCGAGCGGATGCTGCGGTACTTCATCCTCAAGATCCACCGCCGCCGCTACCTGGCCCGCCCCCGCGTCGTGGTCTGCGTGCCCTCCGGCATCACCGGCGTCGAGCGCCGCGCCGTCATCGAGGCCTCCTCGCAGGCCGGCGCCCGCCAGGTGCACATCATCGAGGAGCCGATGGCCGCCGCGATCGGCGCCGGTCTGCCCGTCCACGAGGCCACCGGCAACATGGTCGTCGACATCGGCGGCGGCACCACCGAGGTCGCCGTGATCTCCCTCGGCGGCATCGTCACCGCCCAGTCCATCCGGGTGGCCGGCGACGAGCTGGACAACGCGATCGTCCAGCACATCAAGAAGGAGTACTCGTTGCTCCTGGGCGAGCGCAGCGCCGAGCAGATCAAGATGAGCATCGGCAGCGCCTTCGGCCTGGAGGGCGAGAAGGACGAGCACGCCGAGATCCGCGGCCGCGACCTGGTCAGCGGCCTCCCCAAGACCGTGGTCATCTCCGCCGCCGAGGTCCGCGAGGCCATCGACGAGCCGGTCAACGCGATCATCGACGCGGTCAAGACCACCCTCGACCAGTGCCCGCCCGAGCTGGCCGGCGACGTCATGGACCGGGGCATCGTGCTCACCGGTGGCGGCGCCCTGCTGCGCGGCCTGGACGAGCGGCTGCGCCGCGAGACCGGCATGCCGATCCACATCGCGGAGAACCCGCTCGACTCCGTCGCACTCGGCTCCGGCAAGTGCGTCGAGGAGTTCGAGGCACTCCAGCAGGTACTCGACGCCTCGCCGCGTCGTTGACAGGTCGCCGCACCGCCGGCACCACGCGTCACATCCGACACTCGACCGAACGGGCCGCCACCCGGGCCCCACAGCCCCGGGCGGCGGCCAGGTACGAAGGGGCAGTACCCGCACCGTGAGGGACACACGAGAGAGCCGGCTGCTGCTCATCCTGCTGGTGGCCGTAGCCTTCGCGCTGATCACCGTGGACATCAAGGGCGGTGAGGATTCCCCGCTCGGCCCGGCCCGGCACGCCGCCGCCGGTGTCCTCGGACCCGTCGAGCGCGGAGCCGCCACCGTCGTGGACCCGGTCGCCGACACCGTCCGCGCCATCCGGGACACGGTCACCGACAGCGGCCGCACCGACCAGCTCGCCCGCGAGAACACCGAACTGCGGCAGAAGCTCGCCTCCTCCGACATGGCCACCGGGCGCACCAAGCAGCTGGACGACCTGCTGCGCACCGCCGGCGCCGGCGGATACACCGTCAAGGCCGCCCAGGTCATCGCGATCGGCCCGGCCCAGGGCTTCTCCTGGACCATCACCATCGACGCCGGCAGCGACGACGGCCTCACCCGCGACATGACGGTGATCAACGGTCAGGGCCTGGTCGGCCGGATCACCACCGTCGCCCCGACCACCGCCACCGTGCTGCTCGCCTCCGACCCCGGTTTCTCGGCCGGCACCCGGCTGGAGGGCACCGGCGAGATCGGCTTCGCCTCCGGCGGCGGCGACAGCCCGATGAAGGTCTCCCTGCTCAACGGCAAGGCCCAGGTCAAGGCCGGCGACCGACTGGTCACCTTCGGCTCGCAGAGCGGCCGCCCGTTCGCGCCCGGCGTTCCGATCGGCAAGGTCACCGAGGTCCAGGCCAACGCCGGCCAGCTGACCAAGACGGTCCTGGTCGAGCCCTTCGTCCAGTTCACCCGGCTGGACCTGGTCGGCGTGGTGGTCGTCCCGCCGCGAACCGACCCGCGCGACGCCGTCCTGCCGCCGGCGCCCACCGCGGGCCAGCCGACCGCCGATCCCGGCCAGGCCCCGGCCTCCGCGCCCGCCTCGCCCGCCAAGCCCACTGGGGGGAACTGAGCCATGCGCCTCGCCCGCATCCCCGTCTCCGCCTGCCTCGTCCTGCTCGGCCTCCTCCTCCAGGTCAGCGTGTTCGGCCGGCTCCAGCTCCCGGGAGCCACCCCGGACATACTGCTGCTCGTCGTGGTCGGTCTGGCCATGGTCTACGGGCCGACCGGCGGCTGCCTGGTCGGCTTCGCCGGCGGCCTGCTGGCCGACCTCGCGCCGCCCTCCGACCACGCGATCGGCCGCTACGCACTGGTGCTCTGCCTGATGGGCTACGGCGCCGGGCTGCTGCGCCCGGACCACGGCCGCCAGCGCTCGGTCGCCGGCTCCCTGCTGGTGGTCGGCGCCGCGGCGGCCGCCTCCACCCTGCTCTACGCGATGGTCGGCGCCCTGGTCGGCGACACCGCGGCCCGGCACGTCGGCCTCGGCGGACTGGTGATCAGCGCCCTGCTCTACGACCTGCTGCTGGCGCCCTTCGTGGTGCCGCTGGTGATGTACCTCGGCCGCCGCTTCGGGCGCGACCCGGTGGCCGCCGCGGACGACGACGAGGGCGGCTCCGGCCTGGGCACGCTGGCCCGCTACCGCACCACCCGCGAGGCCTCGACGGGCCCGACGTACAAGAGGCGGCGCGTGCCCGGCTTCGCCCGCCGCCCGTAACCGGACCGGCCCCGACCACCCGACTTCCCCGCATCCTGGAGCGCACGAGACGTGAGCAACATCCCCGAGACCGGCCGCACCCGAAGGGTGACGATCCGTCTGGTGGTGCTGCAGATCCTGGTGCTGTCGCTGCTCGCCACCCTCGGCGGGCGGCTGTGGTACCTGCAGATCCGCAACGCCAAGGAGTACACCGCGAAGGCGACCGGCAACCACATCCGCGAGGTGGTCGAGCCGGCCGTCCGCGGCGAGATCCTGGACGCCTCCGGACGGGTGCTGGCCGGCAACGAGACCCGGCTGGTGGTCTCGGTCAGCCGCACCTCGCTGCTCCAGCAGAAGGACGGCGGCAAGGCGGTGCTGTCCCGGCTGGCCGAGGTGCTGGGGATGCCCGCCAAGGACGTGCAGGAGAAGGTCCGGCTCTGCGACGCCAAGACCCCGCAGCCCTGCTGGAACGGTTCGCCGTACCAGCCGATCCCGGTCACCAAGGAGGCGACCACCCAGCAGGCGATGCAGATAATGGAGCGCCGCGAGGACTTCCCCGGGGTCACCGCGCAGCCCACCGCCGTGCGCCGCTACACCGGCGCCGAGGGCGCCAACCTGGCCCAGGTGCTCGGCTACCTCTCGCCGGTGACCGACGAGGAGGTCAGCAAGACCGCCGGCAAGAGCGGCCTGGACCGCTACCTGCCGGCCGACCAGATCGGGCGGGCCGGCCTGGAGTCGGTGTACGACCGCGACCTGCGCGGCACCGCGGGCATCACCAAGCTGGAGGTGGACAACCTCGGCCGGGTGATCGGCAACGCCGGCGCCGTCGCCCCGCAGACCGGTGACAACCTGGTCACCAGCATCGACGCCCGGGTGCAGAAGGTGGTCGAGGACAACCTGGCGCAGGCCATGGCCGACGCCCGGAACACCTTCGACAAGGTCACCAGCCGCAACTACGAGGCCGACTCCGGGGCCGCCGTCGTGATGGACGTGCACACCGGGCGGATCGTCGCGATGGCGAGCGCCCCGACGTACGACCCGAACCTCTGGGTGGGCGGCATCAGCGGCAAGGACTACCAGTCGCTGACCAGCAAGGAGTCCAACTTCCCGCTGCTGAACCGGGCCATACAGGGTCAGTCCGCCCCCGGTTCCACCTTCAAGGTCGTCTCCACCACCGCCGCCGTGCAGGCCGGCTACTCGCTGGACGGCCACTACGACTGCCCGAAGAGCATGACCATCGGCGGCCGTGAGTTCAAGAACTTCGAGAGCGAGAACTTCGGCCAGATCTCCCTGGAGAAGGCGCTGGAGGTCTCCTGCGACACCGTCTTCTACGGCCTGGCGTACGACCAGTGGATGAAGGACGGCGGCATCAAGCCGAAGAAGGACCCGGGCGACTGGTTCTTCAAGACCGCCCACCAGTTCGGCCTGGGCGCCAAGACCGGCATCGACCTGCCGTCCGAGGTCCCCGGCCGGGTGCCGGACCGGCAGTGGAAGCAGTCCTTCTACGACAACAACAAGGACGCCTGGTGCGCGCAGGGGCAGAAGGGCGGCAACAGCTACTCCGACCAGATCGCCCGGGAGAACTGCGTCGACGGCTACCAGATGCGTGCCGGTGACGCCGTCAACTTCGCGATCGGTCAGGGCGACACCCTCGTCACCCCGGTCCAGATGGCCCGGATCTACTCGGCGCTGGCCAACGGCGGCACCTTCTACCGGCCGACCGTCGCCAAGGCCGTGGTGAGCCCGAGCGGGGACCTCGTCCGCGAGATCGCCCCGCACGAGGACGCCAAGTTCCCCGGCGACCAGAAGCTGCTCAGCTACATCGACCAGGCCACCGAGGGCGTCATCAAGTCCGGTACCGCGGCCTGGAAGTTCAACGGCTGGCCGCAGGACAAGATCGCGCTGCACGCCAAGACCGGCACCGCCGAGGTCGAGGGCAAGCAGACCACCTCCTGGCTGACCACGTACAGCAAGGACTACGCGGTCGTCATGACGATCAGCCAGGGCGGCACCGGCTCCGGCGGTTCCGGTGACGCCATCCGCCGGATCTACCAGGCGCTGTACGGCGTGGACGACAAGGGCGCCATCGACAACACCAAGGCGCTGCTGCCCGCGCCGCAGGCCGAGCTGCCGAAGTTCAACCCGGACGGCACCGCGATCATCAAGCCGGTCTCGTACGGCGCCGCCCCGGCGTCGGGAGCCCAGGCCCCGGCCGTCGCGCCGGCTCCGGCCCTGCTCGACGCGGCCGCGGCGCAGGCGGCCCCCGCGCCGGCCTTCCTCGACCAGGCGCCGCCGGCCGACCGCCCGGCGTCGCACATGGCGGCCGACGCCGCGCTCGAACCCTCACGCGGACCGGGAAGGGGACGGGCATGACCTCCTACGGCTCGTACCGGCAGCTGCGGCTGGCCCCGCAGCGCAGCGGGGTCTCCAAGGCCCTGGCCAAGGACTCCCCGCTCTGGCGGCTCGACTGGATACTGCTGCTCGCCGCGCTGGCCCTCTCGGGCGGCAGCGCGCTGCTGGTCTGGTCGGCCACCCGCGGGCGCGACTCGCTGACCCACGGGGACCCGCAGTACTTCCTGTACCGGCACCTGACCAACTTCGTGGTCGGGCTGGTGCTGTGCGCCGTGGTGATAGCGATAGGGAGCAGGCGCTTCCGCACGATCGTGCCGTTCCTGTACGTCGGCGTGATCCTGCTGCTGCTGGCGACGCTCAGCCCGCTGGGCTCGACCATCAACGGCGCGCACTCGTGGATCCAGCTCGGCGGCGGCTTCTCGGTCCAGCCGGCCGAGTTCGCGAAACTCGCGATCGTGCTGGCGATGGCGGTCGTGCTGTCGGACCAGGTGGACGCCGGGGAGCGGGAGTTCCCCTCGCACCGGGCGGTGTTCCGGGGGCTGCTCTGGGCCGGGCTGCCGATGTGCATCGTGCTGCTGATGCCGGACGCCGGCTCGGTGATGGTGATGGCTGCGATCGTGCTGGGCATCCTGCTCGGCTCCGGCGCGGCGAACCGCTGGGTGCTCGGCCTGCTGGTGGCGGGCACCGCCGGGTGCGTGGCGATCTGGAAGTTCGGGTTGCTGAGCCAGTACCAGATCGACCGCTTCGCCGCCTTCGCCAATCCGCAGCTGGACCCGAACGGCGTCGGCTACAACACCGCGCAGGCCCGGATCGCGATCGGCTCGGGCGGACTGACCGGCAAGGGGCTGTTCCACGGCACCCAGACCGTCGGGCAGTTCGTGCCGGAGCAGCAGACCGACTTCGTGTTCACCGTGGCCGGCGAGGAGCTCGGCTTCGTCGGGGCGCTGGCGATCATCGCGCTGGTCGGCGTGATCCTCTGGCGGGCCTGCCGGATCGCCCGGCAGGCGACCGACCTGTACGGGACGATCGTGGCGGCCGGGATCATCGCCTGGCTGTCCTTCCAGGCCTTCGAGAACATAGGGATGTGCCTGGGCATCATGCCGGTCGCGGGCATCCCGCTGCCGTTCGTCTCGTACGGCGGCTCGTCGATGTTCGCGAACTGGATGGCCATCGGGCTGCTCCAGGCGGTGCGGAGCCAGCGGCCGGTAGGGGCCTGAGCGGGCGCCGCGGCGGGGCCGGTCCGGGACTTCCCGGCCGGCCC
>NZ_JBHVFE010000157.1:0-18063 GCF_042801945.1 Kitasatospora sp. NPDC057542 | reverse complement strand
GCCCCGGTCGCGGCGGTGCTGCGGCCGGGGCGGCCCGATGCCCCCACGGGTGCGGGGCGTGCGGGGGTCACGGAAGCCGCACCACCGTCTCGCCCTCGGCGGTGTCGATGTGCACCGCCGAGATGCGGGGCCCGGCCGCGGGGTCGACGACGACGTCGAGCGCAGCGAGTCCGGGCCACCGGTCCGCCCAGTCCCGCTCCTGCTCCCGCGCCCGGCCCGCCTCAAGGCGCCGCAGCGACGTCGGGCACACCCGGTGCCCGGCCGCCTTGAGATCGCCCGGCACCCGGGCCGCGCGCGCCGCCGTGTCGCCGTAGCTCAGGAAGAACGGCAGCACCCGGCTGCGCCACGACAGGTCGAACGCCGCCTCCGCCCACGGCACACGCACACCGTCGGCCCGGACCGACTCGCCGCGGAAGAGGTCCGGATCCGCTCCGGTCACGGTCTCCACCTCGCGTGCGGTGGACTCGATGTCGTCGGTCAGCGCTGCCCAGTTGAGGAAGTCCGGCCCGTCCGCGGTCCGTTCCAGGAACAGCCGACCGAAGTCCTCGCTCGCCAGCTGCCGTTCGTCGTGGGTGACGAGCAGTTCCAGATACTGCACGTCGGGCGTGTCGAAGGGCACCACCCAGCTCGCCGTGCCGTCCGGGTTGGGGCTGCCGTCGGTGATGCCGAACCCGTACTGGTCCCACAGCAGTTCGCGCAGCGGCTCGATGGTCCGCGCGCCCAGGATCACATGGTCGATGCGCATCAGGAGGCACCGCCCAGGGCGTGCGAGGGGCACATGCTGTACGGCAGGGCGTTCCAGTCGTCACCGACCAGGCCGGCCGCCATGCCCTTGCCGGTGGCGCGCGCCGAGAGCAGCCCGTGCCCGGCGTGGCCGGCCGACAGGAAGATCCGCTCGTGGCCGGGCAGTGCGCCCGCCAGCGGCCGTCCGGTGCCGGACACCGGACGCAGCCCGGCCCGCAGCTCCACGGGCACCGACTCCGCGAGCCCCGGCATGACGGTCGTGGCGAAGCGCAGCAGATGCGCGATGCCCTGGGTGGTCACGTGCTCGGCGAAACCCGTGTCCTCCTCCGTCGCACCGACGATCACGTCGTCACCGACGCCGGGCGCGAGGTAGTACGCGGACGACAGGATGCAGTTCAGCTCCTCGTCGGTGCGCAGCACCGCCATCTGCCCGCGCTGCGGCCGGACTCCGGTCGCCTCGGCCAGGCCCTTGCCCGAGCTCCAGGCGCCGGCGGTGATCACCACCCGGTCCGCGCGGAGCGTCCCGTCGGAGGTCACCACCGAGACGGACGCGCCCTCCTCGCGCACCTCCCGCACCGTGACGCCCTGCCGCCAGTCGACGCCCCGGGCCACGCACCGGCGCCGTACGGCGTCCAGGTAGCGGCGGCCGTCGATCATCAGCCCGTCCGGGTCGAGGAGGTAGCGCCTGCTGGTCGGCAGCTTGAGCCCGGGCGTGGCCTGCGCGAGGGCGTCGCCCTCCACCCAGTCGCCGACGCCGAGGCCGCCCAGCACGTCGCCGTGGGCCTCCACGTCCGTCTCGCGCAGGGCGCGCAGGATGGGCCTGGCCACGCTGAACACGCCGTACTCCGGCTCCAGCCGGGCGACATCGGCGTCCAGGTCCCGCTTGGCCGTCCGCAGCCAGTCGTAGAACTCCCGGTCGGTGAGGTAGCGCAGCGAGGGAACCGCCACGCCCGCCGCGCGGTTGGTCGAGTGCCCGGGTTCGGCACCGGAGTCGAGGACGCGGACCGACGCCCCGCTGTCGCTCAACTCCTCGGCGAGGCAGGCACCGACGATCCCTCCGCCGATGAGCGTGAAGTCAGGGGTTGATGACGGTGACGACGGCATGTCCTGCACCTTCCATTTCGGCCGCGCCGGCGAGTACCAGCGAGCGGGTGGTCACGTCGCTGTCGCTGTGGACAGCCATGGGTGGGCCGGCCAGGCCGCGGGCCTGGCGCAGCAGATGGACGGGTTTGCCCTTCAGGGCGAGGCGGAACCAGCGGCCGGGCCGGTCCGCGACCCTGGCCAGACACTGGAGCCGGACGGTGCCGTCGCCGTGGTAGCGCTGGAGGCCCTCCACGCACCAGACGAGTTCCACCGCGTCCGGGGGCACCTCGGCCCGGGGACCGTCGAGTTCGAGCCGGGCCAGCGGCGGCGGCCCGAACCCGCCGGTGTCGTGGTCCCACACGGCCCGGCCGGGCGCGATGCCCTCGGCGAGCGGGAGCGGCGGACGGATCCGGCCGCCGTCCACCAGGACGGTGGGCAGCGCCGGGTCGCCCCGGTCGTCCCGCCCCGACCCGTGCGGTGCCGCCGGCAGGTCGGTGAGCGTCAGCCCCGGCAGTACGCGCCGCCCCGCCAGCCGGCCGGCGGTCGCGCGGCCCCCGCGCGAGGTCAGCGAGAAAGCCGCACCGGTCACCAGCACCGACGCCGCGGACGGCCGCAGCAGCAGCGGCCGCTCGCGCCAGTCGTCCGGCGGCTCAGCCGACACGAACGGCTCCGAGAGCGCCCCGAGTTCGTCCCAGGGTAGCGCCTCCACGAGCCCGGCCGGATCCCCCTGGCCGCTGGTCCCGAGCAGAACGGGGCCGCCGGGGGTCTCGACGCGGGCCAGCAACTCGGCCCGCCTCGACACCGGCAGGCCGTCGCTGTCACGCCACTCGTGGACCTGCGCCACCGCGCTCTGGAGTCCGGCGACGACCGACGCCGTCCGCTCGGCCGCCTCGGTGAGCAGCAGCCCGGTCTCCTTGCCCGCGTCCTGGTCCGTCGGCCCGGCGACCCGCCGGGAGCCGGTGACCCGGCCCGTCGCGTCCCGTTCGACGCTCAGGGTGTCGAGCGAGACGGTCAGCCGCGGCGCGCCGCGGGTGGGCGTGACGACTCCGGAGGCACGTGTCCGCATCTCAGCCACGGGCCACCGCCCGCAGCCCGACGAGTCCGGCCGGCAGCCGGAATCCGGCGTTCGCGAACGACACCGGCACCGGGTACTGCCCCAGCTTTCCGCAGCCTCCGGTGGCCCGCAGATAGGCGGCGACCCGGTGCTCGTAGGGCCGCAGACCCGCGAGCACCCGCGCCCCGTCACCGGTCACCGTCAGCGGGCCCAGCCGGGCGGTGCTGCCGTCGGCGCGGTGCAGCAGGGAGAACGGGGCGTGGAAGACGAAGGCGCCCGAGGCGATGTTCATCATGTCCAGCCGCAGCCCGTACGGGGCGATCCAGTCGCCCGAGGGCGGCTCCGGCTCGGCCGTGGGCTCGATCACGGCCACGGTGTGGGTCATCCGGGGGATCGCCGGATGCCGGTAGCTCTGTTTGCGCCCGTGGCCCGTGCCGGGGCCGCCGCCGAGCAGGGAGGCGAGCGCCCGGTCGGTCATCGGCTGCCCCACCGTGCCCCGGTCGATCAGCCGCAGGGTGCGGCACGGGGTGCCCTCGTCGTCGAACGGACTGCGGTAGCCCGGTCCGTCGTGCGCACCGCCGTCGAGCACCGACAGCCATGCGGGTGCGACGCGCTGTCCGGCGCGCGCCCCGAGGTAGCTCGTTCCGGACGCGACCACGTCGGCTTCCATCGGGTGGCCGACGATCTCGTGGAAGAACGCCCCGGCGAGGCCGGGCAGCAGGACGAGGTCGGCGCCGTCCGGGAGTTCGGTGGCGAGCGGCAGTGCGAGGCGTTCGCGCACCGCCTCGGCCGTCCGTACGGCCGCGTCCCCCAGCCCGTCCGGGTCGGACCACGGAGGGGCGCACAGCAGCGACCGGGAGTGGACGGTGCCGTCGTCACCGGTCAGCCTGGTCTCCAGGGTCGTGACGATCCGCTCCGTGGTGGCGACGCGTTCCGCGCTGCCCGCGGCGACGTGCTGCTGGGCCACACCCAGGGTCAGCTCCGCGCCGGTGTCGGCGGCGATCACTGCGAGCTCGGCGCGCAGCTCGGGGGTCAGCTCGAACAGTGGCCGTTCCTGCACCTCCCGCAGCGCGTCGGCGGCCTCCGGGCTCGTCCCGGCGGCGCCCGAGGCCAGCAGGTCGTCGCCGTCGGCGAAGCGGTGTTCGGTGAAGCCCTGGCCGAGGTGCCGTTCGACGCTCATTCCGCGCACCGAGGTCCGCTCGGTGGAGATGGCGCCGTCCGGGAGCACATCGGCCCGCATCCGCAGCGAGTGCTCGGCGAAGAGCGTGGTGTGTGTCATCGCGTGCTGCTCCCGCCGCTGCTCCTGCCGATGATCTGCATCCGCAGCTCGCTGGTGTAGCGCCGGCCTTCGCTGTCGCGCAGCCACAGTTCGTCCGGTCCCGGCGCCATCCGCTCCACGCCCAACTGCTCGGCGTCGCGCGCCACATGGCTGATCAGGTCTGCCGCGAGGGGTGAGGCCAGGTCGATCAGATACGGCTTGCGCTCGTGGGCGCTGCGGCAGAAGACGAACCGTGTTCCCGTGTCCCGGGCCAGCCTGCGCAGCGCGAGGAACCGCGCTTCGGGTTCCGGTGCCGCGAGCGCCGCGGTGGGCACCTGCCACCGGGAGCGCTGCAGGACGACCGACCCCAGGGCCACTTCGGGCTGCGCGTCCTCGGTGGTGAAGGTGGGGTGGAGCACCTGCGGGTGCGAAAGGGCGGCGATGGGGGCGTACTTGACGAAGTCGCTCAGCGGGACGTACGCGCTGACCGTCCTGCCGTCCGGATCGTGCAGGGTGACCTCGTGCGGCCCGATGCGGACCGTGAGGTCCTCCGGCTTCAGCAGCTCCGACTGATCGTGATCGGTCCAGGTCAGCGGGCGCATCGCGACCTCACGGCCGGGGAAGCGGTAGTAGCCCTTGTTGCGGCGCCCGAAGTCGAGCCCGACGACCGTGCCGTCCTGCGCCGCCGTCCAGGCGGCGGCGTCCGCGCCGAGCCGGTCCGGGTCCGGGTGCATCGTGCCCAGCCAGCTGCGCACCAGCAGGTGGTGGTGGGCGCGGGAGAGTACGAGCGGGGCGGCGCCGAGCCCGGAGGCGTCCGGCGCGGCGGGGCACAGGTCGATGACCGCGTACCGGTCGCCGTCCAGCGCCCCGGCCGCGCCGGTCAGCCGCTCGACCTCGGCCTGCCAGTCGGCGCCGGGGTAGCCCGGCGCGTGGGCCGCCTGGAAGGTGCTGGTCGAGTCGGAACGGCTCGCGGCCGCACGGGTCGCGTACGTGAGGAGGTCCAGTTCGGCGTCCTGCCCACCGGTCGTGCCGTCCGTGAAGGCCTCGCGCACCGCGGCCGCCGCGGCGCGCTGGGCGGCGTGCCCGTGCGCGGTGCACACCTCCATCACGGGGGCGAGCTGCCGCTCCCAGTCGCCGATCAGCCCGGCGCCGAGGGTCAGCGCGAAGGGCGACGCGCACTCCTCGAAGAACACGGCGCGGTCGGCGTACGCCGCACCGGCGCCCCTCCTGGCCGGCCTGCCGGTGAACTCGGTGAACCGGTTCTCCAGGGCGGCGACGGCGGCCGGCTTGCGGTCCAGCGGCACCTCGGCCAAGTCGCCGATGAGGGAGGAGAGTTCGGCCATCCGACCGAGCCACAGTTCGCGTGCCGGTGAGGCGGGCAGCGCGGAGAGCTGGTCCCGCAGGGTCGCGAGGGGCTCCAGGTCGTAGTCGCCGCCGCCGAGACCGATGGTGACGGCCTCCTCGGCCACCAGCCGCATCAGCGTCCTGGCCACCTCGCGGGCCGGCTGCCCGGCGGCGCGCACCACGTCGCGGAACACCGTTCCGTCCGGGGCCACGAGCAGCAGCAGCGGCTCCCGCACCGCGTCACCACGCCCGGTGGAGTGGAACGCGAGATGCGGAAGGATCTTGGGGTCCCTGGCGATCGCGGTGGCCAGCGCACGCGCCGCCCAGTGCGAGAAGAACACCCGGCGGACGCGGGGCACGTCGTCGCGCAGCACGGCACCCTCACCCTCGCCCACCGTGCCGTACGCCATGGGCCCGAAGAAGCTCACCGTCTCGTTCTTCGCGCAGAACCGCTGCACGTACGTGAACATCTGCCGGCGCACCCGACGCCAGCGCGAGGTCAGCGGGCCTTCGTACGCCAGCAGCGGGAGCAGCATGTTGCGGTACGCGTCCGGGTTGGACAGGAACACGGCCTCGGAGACCCCCGGGTCCGCCAGCAGACCCCGTAGCCGCTTGCCGGCCTCCTCGTCGGCCTCCCGGCAGGCGAGCGCGTAGCGTTCCCAGGCGTCGGCCCAGGCGCTCACCGCCGGGCTCCACCGCGCTCCGCCGGACCTCGGCACCTGCCGCACCCGTCCGCGCAGCACATCGGACCGCAGCGACTCGGCGCGGGGCCCGTCGAACCGCTCCTCCACCAGCTCCAGGACGGTCCGCTCGCGGTCGAGCAGCTCGTCCGCGAGTTCCAGCAGGGAGTGGGGCGCGCCCAGCTCCTCCAGCCAGTCGAACGGCATTCCCGCATGGCGCAGGATGAACTCCCGCCCGATGCGCCACTGTCGGCTCACTGGCTCCTCCGCATCACTCCGGCCTGGACCAGCCGATCGGTCAGTTTCCTTCGGACCTCGTCGCCGATCCGGTTCAGGACAGCGGTGTCGCCGGACGAGAGCCGCTCCACGACCGGCGTCAGCTTCGGATGCAGCCGGAACGCGCTGCCCGTCCGCAGGTTCACCACGAACGAACCCGGGCCCCGGCCGTCCGGGCCGGGCCCCTCCCCGGCCACGACGGCGGCCGAGGGCTCCCACACCGGGGTCCCGTCCGGTGCGGCGAGCACGCAGCAGGCGAACCGGCCGGGGAACAGATCGGCGACGGCACCGAGTTCGGCGTTGAGCGCGCCGATCGCCGCGATGCGCTCCGTCTCGTCGAGCGTCCCGGGCGCGGTGAACCGGTCCCAGCGCGGCAGATCGTGCCCCGGGGTCGTGTGCCGGATCAGCGGCACGCCGTCCCAGGCCCGCGGTGCCGCACCGCCACGGATCGCCGGCAGCCGGAACGGGCTGAGCCCCGCGAGCCGGGGGCCCGGCCCGGACAGCAGCCTCCGCGCCGTCGTGCCGGTCTCCTCGGCACTCACCCCGGGCGCCCCGACGAGCAGTTCGACCCGGAGCAGTGCCCCGTCCGCCGCGTCCAGGACGAGCCGCAGATCGGTACGGCGGCCGTCCGCCCCCGTCACCTCGGCCCAGGACGCCCGCCGCGCCACGGTCAGCGCCGCGCCACGGCACTCGCGCCACGCCTCGGCGGGCAGCGCCGCCGCCTCGTCCGGGGCCAGCCAGCCCGCCCAGGGGGCGCCGGCCTGCCACTCGGCCGCACGGCGGACCCAGCGGACCGGTGCGCCGTCCCCGGACCACTCCTTGCCCAGCCGCCAGGCCGGAGCCCAGTCGTCGAAGCCCGCCGCCGAGAACGGGGCGAGCGCGCGCAGCGCCTCCCGGTGCGCGGTGGCGAACCGCCCGCACAGCACGACCCGTTCGGGGCCGAGCGCCTTCAGGAGCACCACGGCCGCCGGGAGTTGCTGATCGGTCTCGATCACCAGGTGCACGCGACCGTCCGGGGCCGCTGCACGGGTCCACCGCGCCTCGGGCCCCAGCAGCTCGGTCCGCTCGGCGGCCGGCACCACATCGGCCCCGCACTCGGTGGTGCCGCCGACGAGTTCCACGTCGTCCGCGGCCAGCCGCAGGGCCGGATCGGCCTCGCCCGCCAGCCGCAGCGCCATGCCCATGGCCCGCAGCCGGCCCGCGGCATGGCCGCCCCGTGCGGTGACCCGCGCGGCGGCCCGTGCGAACAGCGCCTTGGCCCGGTTCTCCGCGGGGTCGGTCCCGCCGCGCCTGCCGAGGGCGTAGTCGTCGGCCAGTCCGGCGAGCGCCCCGGTGCCCGTGAGGCGTGCGATGAAGTACGCGTTCACATCGATCAGTTCGTCGTCCGGCCCGAGGTCCGGTTCCAGACTCGGATCGAACAGGGGAGGGAGCACCACCCGGCGCATCACCGCTCACCACCGCCCCGCAGGTACACACAGCGCAGCTCGGAGGCGAAGCGCAGCTCCCCGTCCCGCAGCCAGGCGTCCTCGGGCGCGGGCAGCGCCTCGGACACCAGGAGCTGTTCCGCCGTGCCCGCCAGCCGGGCCATGCCCTTGAGCAGCTCCGGGCTCGCGGTGTCCACGTACACCGGCTTGCGTTCGGCCGGCGACTTCACGAAGAAGCGGTCGGGCAGGCCCCGTTCCCGGACCAGCCGGGCCGACGCGAGCAGCCGCTCGTCCTCCCGCCGGCTGCCGTGCGCCTCCAGCACCGCGGCGCTCGGCAGCGCCCAGCGCCGCCGCGAGAACACCACGTTGCCCCAGCGCAGCCGTGGCACGTGCGGCAGGTCCGGCAGCACCGGGCGGCGGATCCGGGGCAGCGCCAGCGCGGTGTGCACGGCGGTGTCGAGCTCGCCGTTGTGGAACAGCAGGCTCCGGCCGGGATGGGTGTCGCCGCGCAGGACGACCTCCTCGCCGTCGCTCTCCAGCCACAGCTGGTCCAGGCCGATCCGCTCCCGGTCCGGGCCGGCCTTGCCGCCCAGTTCGAGCACGACGCCGGGGAACTCCAGCGGCGGCAGCCCGGTCGTACGGCGCGAGATCACATTGACGGCCACCTGGTCGCCCAGTGCCCTGCGCACCCCGGCGTCCCGCTCGGCGAGCAGCGCCGCGGCGTCCGGATGGAACTGCAGCGCCCACGGGGTGAGCAGCGCCGCGTCGTGGATGTCGCCGAGCACGAGCGGGGTCGCCCCCGGCTCGTATCCGGCCAGGTCGGGAGCCGCGATCAGGACGTCGATGGAGCAGAGCACCGGGGCGGCGGGCGGTGGCGGTGCGGGGAGCAGCCCCGCCACGTCGAGTTCGGCCCGGTCCGCGCCTTCGGCCTCGATCACCCGGCTCAGCTCGGCGCCGAGCGCTCCGCCCGTCTCGATGTCGAGGTCCGCGCACTCCCGCAGCGCCCGCAGCAGCGGGATCCTTCCCGCTCCCAGCCGGGCCGCGACCGCCCGGTTGGTGCGCAGGCGGGTCGCCTCGGCCTCGTGGGCCAGCAGGTCGAGCACCGGCGCGACGGCGTCGCACATGTCGCGGGCCAGCGGTCCGCGGACCTCCAGCCCGGCCGTGCCGACGGCGGCCTCGTGGATGATGACCCGGTCGTTGTAGAAGCGGCCGCGCTCCGCCGAGCGGTCGGTGACGGGCAGCAGCGACTCCAGTTCGGCCTGGACGGTCAGTTTCCGCTCGGGCGGCGCCGACGGGTAGTCGTCGAGCAGGCCGAGCACCTTCACCAGCAGGGCCCGCACCCCGGCCGCGCGGGCGGCCGCTTCGGGGTCCGAGGCGTCGATGCGGTCCACGGTCCAGCGCAGCGGGTCGACCACGGTCGCCGGCGGGCACAGGGTGTGCGTCAGCGTCCCCTTCGCCACGGCCGCCGTGAACGCCGCCACCGCCTCCGGGACGCCGGCACCGCACCCGGACGCGATCAGGGCCACCGTCCGTACGCCGTCGGCCTCCCGCAGCAGCGCCGCGCCGACGCCCGTACCGCGGGGCGTCCCCGTGATCGTCTTGCGCACCGGTACCAGCCGTTCGGCCAGCGCCGGATCGCCCAGCAGCAGGTCCTGCACGGCGTCGTTGACCCGGGCCGCGGTGTGCGCCTGGCGGACCCGGATCGCGGTGTGGCCCTCCCAGTCCAGCGCCGTGGCGGCGTCGGAACCGGGGTTGAGCCGCCCGTAGTTGATGGGCCCGAAGAAGCTCATCGTCTCGCTCTTGGACGCCAGCCGCTGTGCGTAGGAGGCGAGTTGGCGCCGGATCCGGCCGCCGCCCGCACCCCGGGCGAGATCGCGGTGGACGGCCGGCGACGAGCAGACGATGGCGTCGTTGACCCGCGGATCGGTGCGGATGGCGGCGAGCGCCTCGTCGACCGCCGCCGTGTCGGCCTCGACGGTGGCGGTGAGCCGCTCGCGCACCGCGGTCACCTGCTCCGCCGCGGCGTTCCACTCGGCCAGCCAGTCGGCCGGGAGGTTGTCCGACGCGGGCAGCGGCCGCAGACCGCGCAACTTGGCCTGCTGGCCCCGGGCCAGCCGCCCCGTCGGGTTCAGCCGTGACGCCACGTCGGCCGACCGGGCCTCCAGGGCGAACAGCTCCTCGATGAGCAGACGGGTCCGTTCACAGGCCAGTCGCTCGACCATCTGCCAGGGGAACCCGGCGCTGCGCAGGACGACGGTGGGCAGCAGCTCCCAGCCGTGCCGCCGCGACGCCGGCTTCTGCGCAGAGTGGGCGGAATGGGGTGTCATGACGCCGCCCTCTTCATGGCGATCCGGAACTCCGAGGTCACGGGGGCCCCGCCGTGGCGCAACCACAGCGCGTCCGGCGCCGGCCTCATCTCGGCCAGCGACACGGCCGCACTGTCACCGGCCAGCACCATCGCCACCAGGGCGTCGACGGCCAGCGGACTGTCCAGGTCGATCCCCACCGGCTTCGGCTCGTGCGGAAGGGAGGCGAAGCAGAACCGGGGCACGCCGTGCCGGGCCCGCAGCGACTGGACGGCGAGGAAGGCGGCGGCGGGGTCGCGCGCCGCGTCGACCCCGAGGTCGGCCCGGTCGAACCACCAGCGGGCCCGCTGCACGAGCAGGTTCCCGACCACGATCCTCGGCGCGAAGTCCCCGATCCGCACCAGCGGCAGCCCCACGCCGGGGGCGGCGAAGGCCCGCAGGTGCACGTGGTCGTCCTCGCCGGCGTACAGGGTCAGTTCACCGTCGGGGGTGCGCAGCCGGGGCGTGCCGTCCACCAGGACGACCGTCAGATCGGTCAGCGGTACGGTCCGCTCCCGGTCGTCGGTGGCCACCGAGGTGATCTCGATGAAGCGGCCCGGGAACCAGTCGGCCACCAGGCCCTTGTGGCGCCTGCGGCGGATCACCGTGGCCAGCCGCTCTGGGCCGCCCCACGGTTCGAGGCCCGCCGCGAAGTCGCCCAGCATCCGGTCCTGTTCGTCGCAGAACAGTCCCTGTGAACCCCAGGCGAAGACGTACGGGTGCAGTTCGCCCAGCACCAGCAGCTCGCCGCCGTCCTCCCGGCTCTCCAGCATCAGGTCCGGGCTGACGAACCGGTGCCGGCCGGGCCCGGGCGCGAACGCCGCGAGGTCGGCGGGGGAGAGCCGGGCCTCCTGGCCCTGCACGGCGGACTCCACCAGCGCCGCGTAGTCCCGCTTGAACCCGATCAGTGGTCCCGCGAGCCGGTCCAGACCGCCCTCCTCCACCGAGGCGCGCATCCGGCGGATCAGATCGTCGTACGGCATGGCGTCGCCGCCCGCCTCGCGCATGATCTGCGCGCACAGCTCGGCAGCCGCCTGCTGCTGGAGCTCGCCGTAGCGGGCGGCCACGTCCAGCACCGGGCTGAGCTCGGACTCCCAGTGCCCGGCCACGTCGCCACCGATCACCACCGGGCTCTGGTCGCCCTTGGCGTCCAGGGACACCACCAGCCGGTCCGCGTACATCCGGCCGCCGGCGCGGCGCGCGTCGACCTCGGTGAGCCGGGTGAAGCACTCCTCGACGTACTCCAGCGCGGTCGCCCGGGCGCGGTGGCCCTCGGCCGCCGCGTAGGCGTCGGCCAGATCGCGCAGTTCCCGCAGCCGTGCCGGCCAGGCGGTGCCCTCCGCGTAGCGGTCGGCCCAGGAGACCAGCCAGTCCAGCGGCCGCGCCGCCGTGGACGGCGGCTCGGGCCAGAGCCGGACGGCCCCCGCCTGCCGCAGCCGGTCCAGCACCCGGCGCGTCTCCGCGAGGTCGAGTCCCGCCAGCGCCGCCAGTTCGACGGTGGAACGCCGCCCGTCGACGGCCTCGGCGAGCTGCCAGCGCACCCCGGACAGAGTGATCCGGCGGCCGTCGGCGGACTGGATCGTCCCCGACCCCGGCGACCCGGCCGGTGCCCTGCGGCAGGACGGCATCCAGGCCACCGGCGGGCGGTCCCGCACCTGTGGGTCCGTCCCGATGAGCTTGGCCAGCTCGCACACCGCCCAGAACGCGGTCTGCGCCTCCAGGACGTGGTAGCCGGAGTCCGTCTCGGGGCCGAGGGCCGTGCCCTCGGCTGCACGGTCGACCCGGCCGTGCACCAGCGGGCCGAAGTAGCTGGTCGTCTCGTTCTTCGCGCCGAGCCGCTGGCCGTACAGATAGACGCGGCGATAGAAGGACCGGTCCTTGGCGCGGTTGCGGCCGGTCGCGCCGTCCTGCTGGTGCCAGCCGTCGGCCCAGCGCACCGCCTCGGTGTGGAAGGACGGCGACAGCTGGAGCAGGGCGTCGCACACCCGCTCGTCGCGGAGCAGGTCGCGGACCCGCTCCGGCCGCCGCAGCACCTCCTCACCCAGGGCGGCGGTCAGCCGCTCGCCCACCTGCTGCCGCGCGGAGTGCGCCGCGCGGTAGGCGTCGACCGCCGAGGCCACGTCGTCGCCGCGCGGGCCGGGCTCGACCGGCAGGCGCCGGCCCACCCGGCCGCGCAGCTTCGACAGTTCGCGCAGTTCGGCCCGGTCCCGCTCGCGGTCGGCGCCGGTGACGGACTTGGCGATCGCCTCCTGGAGCCGGGCGCGGCTCTGCTCGAACCGCGCCACCGCCTCCCGGTACTCCGCGGCCGCGGCACCCGCCGGCCCGTCACCGAGAGCGGTCAGCAGGTCGATACCGAAGCCCGCCCTCCGCAGCAGCAGTCGATCGTAGAGCTGCCACGTGGCCCGCTGTCCCGTCTCCCCTTGGGTCGCTTGGTCCGTCATGGCCTCAGTCCTGAAAGTTGATCAGGTCGAACGGGCGGTTGAGCTTGGTCCGCGGCTTGGGCAGCAGCCCTTGCAGGTCGGCGCCTTCGGCGACGGCCTTGGCGAGGGCGTCCGCCTCACCGGGACGGGTGAGGCTCAGCGGTGCCATGGCCGCCACCGACCCGGCCGCGTCCACGGAACCGGTCGTCATCACCCGACCCGCCTGGGCCAGCGCGATGCGGTACGGATCGCCCAGCAGCCGGGCCGCGGACTCGGCGCGCTCGTACTGTTCGGCGCCCGCCGTCGCGTCGCCGCCGGAGGCGTGCAGCATGCCCAGTTCGAGACGCACCTCGGTCTCGTGGAAGAGGTCACCCAGCTCGGCCGCGTTCACCAGCGTGGTGTCCAGGTCCTCCAGGGCGGCGTCCCGCTCGCCGACGAGCAGCCGCAGCCCGGCGCTGCGGTACGCGTGGTGCTTGCGGAAGCCCGCGTTCGACGAGCCGGTGGCCTGCTTGAACTTCTCCCAGGTCGCCAGCGCCGAGGCGTGCTTGCCCGCCTTCTCCTGGAGCACGCTGATGTTCGAGTACAGGTTGATCCGCAGATGTGCGGCACTGGCGTCGGTCAGGCCCGCCATGCAGGCCAGCGCCTGCTTCTCGTGCTCGAAGGCCGCCCCGAGCCGCCGCTCCGCGAACAGGGTCAGCCCGCGCAGGTTGTGCAGCCAGCCGCGCTCGCGGCGCACGCTCTCGGCCTCGCCCGGACGCTCCGCGACGACCTCGAAGCCCTGTTCCACCTCGGCGACGGCCTCCGCCAGCCGGTTCTTGCGCTTGGACAGGGTGAGTGCGGAGTACAGGTGCGACTGGGCCCGCAGCTCCGGGGAGAGGCCGGCGGCGTCCTCCCGGATGGCCCGGAAGCAGGCGATGGCCGTGTCCTGGTCCCCGCGGAAACCCGCCTGGATGCCGAGCACCTTGAGCAGGAAACCGCGTACGTCGGCGGTGCCGCGCAGGATCGCCGTCTCGAACTCGATGGCGTGGACGAGCTCTTCCTCGCGCTCCGCCCTGGCGAGCAGTTCGGGTATGCCCGACTCGGGGATGCCGGCGAGCAGCCCGATCGCCTCGTCGGCGACGACCGCCATGCCCTCCCAGTTCGCGGAGAAGAACGCCCTGCGGCAGTAGGCCAGTGCGGCGGCCACCCGGTCCGCGGCGGAGCTCTCGGAGTCCCTCGCCCGCAGGAACAGTTCGCCTTCCTCGGACACCGGCACGAATCCGGAGTCGGACGCCGTGCCCAGGTCCGTGACCAGGTCGTCCGCGGTGACCGGCAGCCCCATGCGGCGCAGGCACCGCACCCGCTCCCCGCGGTAGTCGGCGTACCGGCCGACCGGCTCGCGCACGGAGGCCGGCGCGTCGAGCAGCAGTTCGGCGCCCTCGACGAGCTGCGCGTGCTCGAAGGCCCGCATGAAGCCGCGCAGGGAGGACAGATCGGTCCCGCCCATCCCGCTGATCAGCAGGGGCCGGCCCAGCTGCGCGCTGCCCGCGCAGAGGGCGGTGGCGGCCACCGTCAGCACGCGGTAGACCTGCTCGCTCTCCCGGTGCAGCCGCCGCTCGGAGGGCGCGAGCGCGATCTCCTCCAGCGGCGCGGTGCCGGGTGCGGTCTCGGCGGGAAAGAGCTCCGCCCATTCGGACGGGTGCCGGGCCGCGAGCCCGGTGAAGTCGGCGCCCTCCGTGCGCAGGGCGCTGATGCCCGCCCGCAGCCCCGTGTACGAAGCGGCCGGGCCGGTGTTCACGTCGACCAGGACGGAGTCGGTGGATGCGCGGCCCGCCTCGGCCGCCCGCGTCACCATCGCGAGGGCTCGGTGGTGGCGAGGGCGAGCGGCGCGATCTTGTTCTCGACCTCGTCGAGGTCGAAGTCGACGTCGTCCAGCTCGTCCAGCGCGTCCAGTTCGGTGTCCTCGGCGGTCTCCGCCTCAGCGGCTTCCGCCTCGGGGGCGAGAGCCTCGGTGGTCTCCTCGGGCTCTGTGGACTTCGCGGTGTCTTCCATGGCGCGCTCCATTCGGAATCACGGTCGGACATGGGAATGCGGATGCGGAGGATCCGGTGTCAGGGCAGCCGGAACCAAAGGGGTGGGCGGATCGTGGCGGCAGACGTACGGGGAGGGCTGCGGTCGGCGGAGCCGACGGCGTGCCCCACGGCAGTCCCGGACGACGCCGGGACGAGGGCTCAGCCGACCGGCGTGCTCATCCGGGCGAACTCGACCACCTGCCGCCCGACGGTGGCCAGTTGCGCGGTGACATGCGGGTCGCCGTCGCTGTCGTCGGATGCCAGGGTGACGCTCTCCGTGTTGATGGCCACTCCCAGGGGAGTGGGCCAGCCCCTCAGCGCGTGCACGACGGAGCGCAGCCCCGCCAGCGTCGAAGCGGCCTGCGTCCCGCGTGCGGTGACGACGCAGCCGACGGCGCGGCCGTGGAGATAGGGACGCGCGTCCTCACGCAGGTCCTCCAGGTAGTCGAGGGCGTTCTTCACCAGACCGGAAACGCCCCCGTGGTAGGCGGGCGTGCCGATCACCAGACCGTCGGCGAGGGCGACGGCCTCGACCAGCTGCCGGGCCGCAGGGGTGCGCAGTGACTCCCCCGGGGCGTAGAGCGGCAGTTGAAGTTCTTCGGCACCCAGCAGCAGGGTGCGGGCCCCCGCCGACGCGGAGGCCGCGAGTACCGCCCGTACCGCCCGTTCCGTCGAGGAACCGGAGCGGACGGTGCCCCCGATGCCCACGATCAGGGGCCCGGCGTCGGCTGAGGCACCAACACCGGGATTCTCCACCGAGGGAACGGAACCCTGGTTCGTCTCCAGCACGGCTACCCCAAACTCCTTGATCGGTCGCGGATTTCGGAGTCTAGACAGGGTGGTTATGTATGGGTTATGCGCTGGTTATGTGCCGGTTATGCGTTGGCCGGAGGTCTGGGCCGGAGTCCGGGCGGGCGCGTCCTGGGTGCGTAGAACTCGCTCCAGAAGCCGCTGGGTGTCAGGGCTGACATCGATGTCCAGACCATCCGACATCCGGGCACAGCACAGCTTGTACCAGGACCGGGCCTGCCCTAACTGCCCCAGTTCACCGTGCACTTGGATCAGGGTCCGGTAGACGTCCTCCTGGTACGGGTCGATGTCCAGCGTGCGGCGGCACATGTCGATGACCTCCGGCAGCTCGCCCCGGTCCAGCGCCTCCTGGAGGAGGAAGTCCGCCGCTCCCAGGGCGAGGGACCGTACCCAGTCCCGCTGTTCCCTGACCCAGTCGGCGGTCTCACCGGGCAGGAAGTCCCCGGTGTGGAGCGCCAGGGCGCTGCGGTAGTACTCCGCGGCCGCGTGCGGGTCACTGCGAGCCGCCGCACGGTGCCCTTCGTTGCACAGCCGTTCGAGCTCCTCGAAGTCCAGCCAGGCGTCATGGAGTTTGAGGGAGTAGCCGTACTCGTTGAAGACGATCTCCGCGGCCGGCTGCTCTCCCGCGGCTTGCTGCCCGCTGAGTATCTGCTGCACCGCGTGCTTGGCGACCTTGAGGGAGCTTGAGCCCGCCGACCGGGTGCGGTCGGGCCACAGTGCGGCGTGCAGTTCGTCGCGGTCGACCGTACGGCCCCGGTTGATGAGGAGGTAGAGGAACAGCGTGCGTGCTTTGCCGGCCCGCCAGCGTCTGACCGGGAGTCCCCTCAAGTCCAGTGAAAAGCCGCCGAGGCAGCGTACGACGGCACGTGTGGAAATCTCGGCCATGTGGAAACCCTCCTCCTTCGTGGGGGCAACAGGATGCGAACGCGCGGGCGCGGTCGGTCGGTTCAGGCCTGCGGCGGGGGCAGTCCGGCCGGCGGTACGACCGGGGTCGGGGCCACTCGCCTCCCCTGTATGTCTTGACGTACGGGAACATCGCGACCGTTCGGAGGATGCCGGGCAGGCGGACGGCCAGGAGCGGAGTCTCCCGTTCGGCCCGGGAGTCGGCGGAGGACTTCGGGGGCCGGTTCACGGCTCTCCACGTGTGCGGGTCGGCCCGATCGGCATCACGTCGGTGCTCTGCGTCGGTCGTGACGTGATGGCTCGGCGATCGTTTCCGCCCGGGTCGTGCTCGACCGGGCCGGCCGGTGACCGACATCGCCGCGGTGCGGCCGACGATCCGACCCGCCGTCGTCGCTCCACAGCCGGCCGTGGGAGTCGACGACGTACCCGCCGCACTGCGCCTTGTCGTCGCAGCGTCCCTACGGGACGGTGCCGAAGCAGTGGGACTTCTGCAGGATGCTCTCCTGGGAGCCCTTGCCCCACCGGAGGATGCCGACGGTGTACTCACCCATGGTGAGGTATCGCAGCTTCTTGGGCAGGCCCTCATGCAACTCGGCCTGGTTTCCGCGACATTCGGCGCTCTTCCCGGCCTCGTCGATCAGCGACTTCACGAAGTCGATTCCGAGAAGGCGCCGTTGATCACCGCGCCCGGGTCTGTGTACGCACGATCGGTGTGCTGATTCCGCTGACGCATTCCACCCCGTGGCGATGGCGGCGGAGGCCCGGGCCGGTGTGACGAGCGTGAGCCCGGCGGTCGCGGTAGCGGCGGCGACCACGGGTCCAGGCGGCTTGCGCAGCATGATGTACGTCTCTCCAGGGTCGCTCGCCAGGCGCCGTCCGGCCGCCCGAGTCAGGAAGATCAGGAATGACTCTGGCTTCTGGGAATAAACAAGTGATGAACAGCGGACGCGGCCCCTTCGCCCGCCTGTTTCGGCTCGCCGGGTGGACGAACAGTGGCGCCCCGCAGGGTGATTCGAAGCCGCCTGTGGTTCGTCCTCGAAGGATCAAGCGGCGCGAGGGACTGCCCGCCGGTTCTCACGTTCCGTGCAGCGCCCGGAGGAGTGAGCCCTGCTTGCCGCCCCGGCACCCGCATGCCGGAGCGGCCCTGGTTCGCGTGGCACCGCTTCGGCATTGCCCATGCCAACTCCGGCTCCACGCGCGCGGCTACCGGCCCGAGGGTGGCAGCGGCCTGGTCGTCCTCGGGAAGGTCGTCAACGAGGCGACGTTCACGTGTCGACGGAACGTCAACCTCGGCGAAGCCTGCATCGACTGCGTGACGGCCGGCGCCGTCGCGGGCCTTCCCCTCGCGCTGATCTCCGATCGGGTGGATCGCCTCTCCTGGCGCGTGCACAACTGGCCGGTCCGGAGCAGAAGATGATCGACCATCACTTGAAACGGCGGGCTGAGGCGCCGGTGGCGATGATCGGGACGGGCGGACGGCCGAAGATGATCCAGGGTGAGAAAAGCGGCGACGTATCCGGCGCCGTCACAGGCTCCGCCTGAAGGCCGCACTCCTGAGACGCTCCCGGGGCGGGCGGACCGGCAAGGTTCCCCTCGCCGCCGACCGCAGGTGCCGCCCGCGAGTGTTCGTCCTGACCGCGGGCCAGGACGGCCGATGGCCCGCACTTCGTC